>JANPCY010000001.1:0-2539 GCA_031431175.1 Steroidobacteraceae bacterium
GTTGAAAGATGCCAGTACCTGCTGCAGGTACGGGCTCGCAAGCAGCGCGGGTGTAGGCTGCATGGCACCGGCGACGCTGTCGTTCTGCGTGCCGCCGGCCGTAATGAGCCGCGCGGCAGTATTGCCCTGGTACTCCTGCGGGTGGCGCGACCACGCATCGGCGGGCAGGCCTTCGACCTCCGCCCGCAACCGCTCGACGTCGAAGCGGACCGGCAGCCGGAAAAACGGGCTCGGGAGCTTCAACGGGCCTGCGCGCTAGTCGTGTGCCGCCCCGAACCGGAAGGTCGCCGTCACGCCATAGGTGCGCGGCTTCGCGTACACGCCCGCCACGACGCCCGCGAACAGCGAGCTGTCGAAGGCATAGACGCGGTACTCCTCCTCCGTCAGGTTGTTGACGAAGGCCGCGACTTCCCAACGCCCGTCCTCCGCCGCGTAGCCGATGCGCGCGTTGGCGACCGTGTAGGACGATTCCTGCTCGACGGGTGCGCACAGGACGGTGAAGCAGAAGTCTCCGGAATACAGCACGTCCGCCTGAATGGAAGCGATGCCGCCAGCGAGCGCGAATTCGTAACGCGCCAGCGCATTACCCGAGAATTCCGGCGCCTGCGGCAGGTCGTGGTCCACGACGGTCGCCAGGTCCGGCAACAGGATGTCCTTGACCGTGGTGTCGAGGTACGACGCGCCGATCTGCAAAGTGAGCCCGTCGGCCGGACGCGAGTTCAGTTCCACCTCGATTCCTTGCGCTTCGGCTTCCAGATTGATCACGGACTGCACCGGCCCGATCTGGGCGAAGGCCTGGTAGTCGTTGTAGTCGTAGTAGAAGGCGCCGACATTCAGCGTGGTGTTGTCGCCCAGGTTCGACTTGATGCCGACTTCGTAGGCGTCGAGCGTCTCGGGATCGAACGGAATTCCCTCGAGGAATGCCACCTCGTTAGGGGGGAAAGGCGTGCCCGTCGAGAACGTGTAGCCACCGCTCTTGCTGCCGCGGTTGAAGCTCAGGTACACGAGAACATTGTCCGTGGGTTTGTAATCGAGCTCGAGGCGGGCGGTGACATCGTCGAACGAAGTTTTCGCGTCGTCAGGTGTGATGGTGCCGCCGCCCGGAAAGATCTCATTCTGATTGAAGATAATGGTGACGGCCGGCAGCCCAAAGCCGGTCACGGGCGGCGCGCTGCCGAAGTACGCGCCCTCGCGCGTGTCGTGCCAGTAGCGCAGGCCGCCGATCAGCTTCCAGCGCTCGCTGAAGCTCCATTCGTCCTGCGCGAACACCGCATAGGAGGTCGTGGTCTGCGAAAAGGCGACATCCGGGTCGTAGCCATAGAACGGATCGGCGAATTTCCCGGTGTAGTCGCCGTCCACGCGCATGCCGTAGACGCCGCCGACCAGTTCGTGCGCTCCGAATGAACCCGACAGGCGGAATTCCTGCGAATACTGGTCGAGCTCGCTGCCCTGGAAGAAAAACACGCCTTCGTCGGGCGAGGAATCGCCGCCCTCGATATAAAACTTCTCTGAATGCTGAAAGTCAGTGATCGACACAAGATCGAGATCGCCGAGACCCGCGTCGATTCGCAGGGTTGACCCGAAGATCTCGCGATCGACATAGGACTCCTGGGTTTCGGCAGTCGCGTACGGATCGCCGCCGCGGCTCGGGATGATGCTGTCGTCGCGGAAGCCGCTGCCGGTTGCGCCTTCCGGCGAGCCCCAGTACGGGCAGGCAAGCGTTGCCGGCGTGAATTCGCCCTGGAACTGCGCGTTCGGGCAGGCGGGCTCGTGCGAATAAAGGCCGGCTTGAGTCTCGCCGTCAGCTTTCATGTAGCGCACGATGAGATTCACGTCGGTAGCGTCCGACGGTTGCCAGGCCAGCGAGCCGCGCACCGCGTAGTGGTCGTTGCCACCGCGGTCAGGGACGCCGGCAACGATGGATTCCATCCAACCGTCGTCCTGGTTGCTGATGAATGCGAGGCGGCCCTGCATGCTGTCACCCAGGGAACCGGAGACAGCGCCATCCACGATAATCTGGTTGAAGCTGCCCACCGTCAGGTCGGTGTAGCCCTCGAATTCGCGGGTCGGCTTGCGCGATATGAACTGGATCGCGCCGCCCGTGGCGTTCCGGCCGAACAAGGTGCCTTGCGGCCCGCGCAGCGCTTCGACGCGCGCCAAATCGAATATCGGGAAACTGGCGAGGTTGATCGAGCTCGAGTAGCTGTCGTCCTGGTAGACCGCGACCGGCGGTTCCTGCTGGTCGCCGTAATCGTTCTGCGAGACGCCGCGGATGTTGAACACGACCTGCGCCGACGAGTAGGCATTCATCTTGAGGCTGGGCACGGCGCGCACGATATCCGTTGCGGTCGTGATGTTGAGATTCTGCAGCGTCTCCTCGCCGAGCGGCGTCACCGCGATGCCGACGTCCTGAATGTTCTGCTCGCGGCGCTGGGCTGTCACCACGATCTCGGCGAATGGCACGACTTCCGTCCCGGTCTCCGCCTCTTGAGCCAGGGCGGCCGGCGATTCCCCGGCAATGAGGGCCGTACAGGCGGCC
>JANPCY010000002.1:0-2176 GCA_031431175.1 Steroidobacteraceae bacterium
CAAGCCTAAGTCGTCACGCGTTTCGCATCAACAGAAACTGTAGGCCATTGATAAACATGCGAACTTCTAATGTGATCCTGCTACGGCCTCGGGGGCAGCCTTTTCAGCGGCATCCCCAATCAGTGCGCCCGCTCGCCAGCGCCGCGATCCGCCCCGCGTAGCGCCGCACTTCGTCCCAATTGGTAAATTCGACCTTGGCTTGCGGATCGGTCGGCCCGCCGGTCAGCCACATGATCAATCGGATCACATTGCGATCGATCGTTCCGTAGCGCGGGTAGTCGAGGTTCCCGGCAAAAACGCCGACCAGCCGCGGCTTCCAGGCCGAATGGGTGAAGAATCTCCTTACGTAGGGATTGCTTTCCGGCGTGTTCTTGTCCGGTTTTCGCGCAACGAGGTTCACCGAGAAGAAACCGCTCGGCTTCGACTGGAGCAGGGTCTGATTCGCGCGAATGAAGTCAAGAACCGCTGGGTTGTGCCTGCCGTTTCGGACGCTCGCACCGATGACGATTACGTCATAGCGGGCTGGATCTGCATTACCGCCCACAAGTGGCGCAATATCGACGAGCAGCCCCCTACCCGCCAGTTCGGACTGCAGCGTTTTGCAGATCTTGAGTGTGTATCCGTAAGTGCTGTGGTACGCCAGCAGGATATTTGCCATGGTGGGTTGCCCGCCTATCGCGGCTATACGAATGCGTAGCGTACGCTTTCCCGATCGGCGTGCGATCATCCGCCCTGATGGACATCAGGCCCACACCCGCCCGAATCGTTTCGAACTGGGGCGCGACCATTCTGGTTGTGCTCATTCTGTTGATTGAGCTAATGCTGTGGGGCGATGCACTCGAATACCGCCGCGCCCTCCTCCTCTCCCAGCCCTGGAGACTGATCACCGGTCACTTCACGCACATGTCCCTGCTGCACGCGATGGTCAATTGCATTGCGTTGATCCTGCTGACGAAACTCTTTGCAGAACGCATGCGCGCCGGAGAGCAATGGGCCGTGCTTCTTGGCGCGCCCTTGAGTATCTCGTTGGTGTTCTGGATCGCAATGCCCGGACTGATCTGGTACCGGGGCCTGTCCGGTGCCCTGCACGCGCTCTACTTCGCGGGCTGTATTGCCTGGCTCATGACCTCGAGCGGGCGCGCCCGATGGCTGCCGATCGCGGCCCTCGCCGGCGGCGCGATCAAAGTGCTGCTCGAGCAGCCCTGGAGCGAGACCTTTCCCTGGGCGAGCTGGCTAGGCGCGCCCGTCGTGCCTCAGGCGCACCTGATCGGCGCATTCATTGGCGCTGCGGCGGGTCTTTGGATTGCCGCCCGCCGCAAGAAGCAGCAAGCCCAGTAGACCTGGCAACTCGATCCCGCTCGCGCCGCCGGTGAGATTCGAAAGCGTGCGGCGCATGAGTGTCACTGGGCTATACCTACTGGACACCGTCGACCAGCACAAAACTGGCCTCGGACGCACTCTGGCGCAATGCCTTCGGCAGCCGGTACATCTCCGAGTTCCACCACTCGCTGGCGCGTTCGTAACTCGGAAACTCGAGGATCACGACGCGGTTCGGCGCCACGTTTCCCTCCAGCACCTCTGCCTTGCCGGCACGCGCCAGGAATCGACCGCCGTGAGCTGCAATTGAGATTGGGCTCTGCCTGACGTATTCCCTGTAGGTCTCCGGGTCCAGGACTCTTACGTCTGCAATGACATACGCGCTCATGGGTTGCTCCCGTTTACTGCTGAGTTGGCGGCCAGCGCGTCGAGCACGAGGCGCGTCATGTTGTCCAGGCCCGTTTCTCGCTGCGCGGGACTCATGTGGCCCGAGCGGTCGAGGTGGTCGCTGATCGTGAGAACCGCAAGCGCCTCGACGCCGAGCTCGGGAGCCACGCCGTACAGACCCGCCGTTTCCATTTCGATCGCCAGGAAACCCAGCCGGGCCAGTGATTTCCTCAATTCCGCGTCCGGGTGGTAGAACTGGTCACTCGAAAACACATTGCCGACGTGCACCGCCTGCCCGCGGTCGCGGGCCATCCGAGCGACCCGCTCGAGCAGCGGCCAGCTTGCCGTCGCGGGAAAGTCGTAATCGTGAAAGCGGATGCGGTTGACCCGCGAATCCGTACCGGCGCCGAGCGCGACCACAATGCTACCCAGTTCAAGTTCGGCCGCGATGGCGCCACAGGTGCCCAGGCGC
>JANPCY010000003.1:0-24601 GCA_031431175.1 Steroidobacteraceae bacterium
ACACCGTAAATGCCAGACGACGCGAACAAGCTCTCGTGCCGCTCCGTCTGGAAGCTCTATGGTGAGGCCGCCGGCGATTTCCTTGGCGCGCGCGAGTCACCGCCCACGCCGGAGGAAATTCGCAGCGCAGGCCTGATTGCCGCCGTCGCCGACGTCAGCATCGATGTCCGCGCCGGCGAGATCTTCGTCATCATGGGCCTCTCGGGCTCGGGAAAATCGACGCTCGTCCGCTGCCTCTCGCGCCTGGTTGAACCCACGGCGGGCCAGATCCTGTTCGACGGTCGCGATCTCCTCGCGGTGCCGGAGAAGGAACTGATTGAAATCCGGCGTCACCGCAGGGGCATGGTGTTCCAGAACTTCGCGCTCTTGCCGCACCTGTCCGTGCTCGACAATGTGGCGTTTCCGCTGGCGATCCAGGGTGTCGAGCGATCCACGCGCGAGGCTCGCGCACGGGAAATGATCGATCTCGTCGGACTGCAGGAACGCGAGTACTACCTGCCGCGCGAGCTTTCGGGTGGCCAGCAGCAGCGCGTCGGGATTGCGCGTTCGCTCGCCGTCGGCCCCGAGTTGTGGTTTCTGGATGAGCCCTTCTCGGCGCTCGATCCCCTGATTCGCCGCGAAATGCAGAATGAATTCATCCGCCTGCAGGGGCTGCTCAAGAAGACGATCGTCTTCATCACGCATGATTTTGACGAGGCGATCCGGCTCGCCGATCGCATCGCGATCATGCGCGATGGCCGGATCATCCAGGTCGGTACCGCCGAGGAACTGATCGTCTCACCGGCCGATGACTACGTGGCGAACTTCACCCGCGAGGCGCCGCGCGCAAGGATATTGTCCGCGCGCGCGATCATGCGAGCCGCCACTGGCTCGGCCCAGGTCGGCGGCAGCGTCGATGCCGACACCAAAGTCTGTGATTTTGCCGCCGCGCTCGAAACAACCGACCAGCCGTTTGCCGTGATCGAGCATGGGCGCATCATTGGCCTGGTCGATCGCGCGGCGGTAATGGCGGTCTTTGTGGGCGCACGCTTGCGCGAGCGTTAATGCAGACGGCCGCCCACAAGGTCGCAGCGCCAGCCCGGCTTTCCCCACCATGGATGCGCGCCTTCTGGTTCGGCGCCCTGGTCATTGCTTTCGCTTTCGCTTACCTGCAGGCCGCGAAACCGCCCGACTGGATGCTGGATCTGCCGCGCGGGCACTGGCTGCCGGTGCAGGCAGCCATCTCGGCGGCAATGAAATGGCTGGTCGAGTCGGCCAATTTCGGTCTGTTTACATTCACTGAGGCCACCCGGTTCGTCGCATTTCTCCTCGATCAGCCGCTATCGCTCGCGACGGCAGTATTCGCGCGCGGTTTCGCGCAGGGGCATGGTTCGGCGGCGATCGAGCTGACGCCGCCGCTGCCGTGGCTGGCCGCGCTGCTGGCCGCTTGCGCCATCGCCCTGCACGCGGGCGGTGTTCGTCTGGCGGTACTCGCCGCTGGCGCAATGGCCTATCTCGTCGTCTTCGGGCAGTGGCAGAGCGCGATGCAGACATTTGCCTCGATCGTCATCGCCGTCCCATTTGGCGTCATCGGCGGCTTGCTGCTTGGCATCGCCGCGCACCGCTCGGCGCGGTTTCACAAGGTGCTGATGCCGATCCTGGATGCGATGCAGACCGTGCCGATCTTCGCGTACCTCCTGCCGATCCTGTTTCTGTTCGGCTTCGGTCCGGTGGCCGCGCTGCTTGCGACGATCATCTATGCCTTGCCGCCGATGGCGCGCGTGACCTTGCTGGCGTTGTCCGCCGTGCCGGCCGAACTTGTGGACGCCGGGCGCATGGCGGGATGCACGCCGCGGCAGCTCATCGCCAAGGTCCTGATCCCGGCTGCGCGGGCGCCGCTGATGATCGGGGTCAACCAGGTCATCATGCTGTCGCTCAACATGGTGATCATCGCCTCGATGATCGGGGCGGGCGGCCTGGGCTATGACGTGCTCGCCTCGCTCCGCCAGCTCGACATCGGCGGCGGTCTCGAGGCCGGCACCGCCATCGTCGTGCTGGCGATCACGCTTGATCGGGTCAGCCAGGCCTATGCGAAACGCGCGCTCGAAGTCCGTCGTCGCGGCGCACTCAGGTATCGCTGGGCTCTATTCGGTGTCGTCGTTGCGCTCTGGCTGGCGGCGCTGAAAATCGATGCGCTGCGACACTACCCCGAGTCATGGACGCTTTCGACCGGTGTTTTCTGGGACAACCTGGTGGAGTGGCTTAACGTCAATTACTTCGATACTTTCGAGGCGATCAAGACGGCGATCCTTCTCAAGTTCATGATTCCGGTCAAGCGCTTCCTGCTGGCGCAGCCCTGGCCATTTGTCGTCTTTTGCGTGATGGCTGCTGCATTTTCCATCGCCGGGTTGCGCCGCGCCCTCATCGTCGGCGTTTTCGTTCTGACGATCGTGTTCACCGGACTGTGGCAGCCGGCAATGGTGTCGGTGTATTTGACCGGCGTCTCCGTGCTGCTGGCAGTTGCCATGGGCGTGCCGATCGGAATCGCCTCCGGCACACGGCCGCGACTCTGGCAATTCGTGGAGGTCGTGATTGACACGCTGCAGACTCTGCCAAGCTTCGTGTACCTGATACCCGTGGTGATGCTGTTCCGCGTCGGGGACTTCACGGCGATGTTCGCGATCATCCTCTATGCGTTGGCACCTGCGATCCGTTACACCGCGCTTGGAATCCGCGAGGTGGATCCCGGCGTCGTCGAAGCGGCAACGGCCATGGGTGCGACGCGGATGCAGATTCTGGTCCGTATCCGGCTGCCGCTCGCGCTACCGTCGATCCTGCTCGGCATCAACCAGACGATCATGCTCGCACTATCGATGCTGGTGATCACCGCGCTGGTCGGCACGCGCGACCTCGGGCAGGAAGTCTACATTGCGCTCGTCAAGGCAGACGTCGGCCGCGGCCTGACGGCGGGTATCGGCGTCGCGATGATCGCCATGATCGCCGACCGATTGATGACGGCGTCAGCCACTCGCATGAAGATGAGACTGGGTCTTGCTTAAGGTGTCTGCTTAAGGTGTCTGCTTAAGGTGTCGGGATTGGCATATGTGGCTTATGGGCGCCGTAGAAGATTCACGACGCCCCAGTAGTTTGGTGAGCGATGAGGGGTCGCGATTCAGGAAGCGAGCGATCTGACAGAGCGTCGCGATGTGTCGTTCGATGGCTTGGGTGCTGAACACTGCCCGGACGGAGGCGAGTTGCCTGGCGCGTGAGGGTGAGCGCAACAGCGCAGCGTTAATTTGATGCTGGGCGCAAAACGTTTCGGCGAATTGTTCCAGCGTCAAGGAGCTGCGCGGTTGGTACGGCGCGCCCGGGATCCTCGCAATGAACTGATCGGTGCCCAGAATCCGGGAATCGCCCGCATTGCGCTCCTGATCAGGACCTTCGCTATCCTCATCACGGGCTTCGACAATGAATCTCTTGTAGGCGATCCGCGCCTGCACGAGATCGCCGCAGAACAGTGACAGGCCGAAATCGGTCGTCAACCAGGAAATTGACTCGACACCGAG
Organism: Steroidobacteraceae bacterium; assembly: GCA_031431175.1. GTDB lineage: Bacteria > Pseudomonadota > Gammaproteobacteria > Steroidobacterales > Steroidobacteraceae > SCUD01. The sequence continues at coordinate 3,546 of JANPCY010000003.1, forward strand.
GAAGGCCCGGTGAGAGGACCATGGGTAGTCAGAGGGATCGTTGACGATTTTCGCCTTCACCGGGTTCAGGTGGATATAGCGAAGGAGCGTCAGGAAGTACGCATCGACCTCGACCAGCCTTGCCTTATGGCGCTGCTCGAACAGGCGCCCGCTCGTGTTGAGCACCTTGTGGCGGTAGCGAGAATAACGCGCGGCGATGCGCTGCATGATTGTGCCCAGCGGACGCTCGGCGATCTGCACCAGCCCGTGCAGGTGATTCGTCATCCAGCAGAAGGCGTGGATTCGGCAGTCGAATCGCGTGATTACATCAGCAACGATATCATTGAGTACATATCGATCAGTCGCACTGCCGAATAGCGCTTCCTGGTGATTGCCGCGCAGAATGACGTGATAGCAAGCACCGGGGACGTGGAGTCGCGGAGGTCTGGGCATCCTTGCCACTCTTGGCGGGCAACCATAAGCAGCTTAGCTTGCTAGCGTTCCGCACAGATTGCGGCGAAACTCTGCAAATGGCCGATAAGCCAAACCTGACACCATTTATCGCTGGTCTGTCCTGTTGGCGCGGCCCGGTTGATCCCGAGCCCGTTGCGGGCGGCATCACCAACACGAATTTCAGCGTCGTCGACCAGGGCCGGCGTTATTTCGTCCGGATCGGCAATGACATTCCGGTGCACGGCATCGTTCGGGCGAATGAACTGGCGGCGAATCTCGCGGCGCATGCGGCGGGGGTGGCGCCTGCGGTCATTCATTCAGAGCCGGGCGCGCTGGTGCTCGAGTTCATCGCCGGCCGGACGTTCTCGCCGGCCGATGCGCGCGACCCGCGCAATCTCGAGCGCATCGTGGATCTGCTGAGGCGCTGTCATCGCGGCATTCCCGAATTCCTGTGCGGAGCCGCCGCGATGTTCTGGGTGTTTCATGTCGTGCGCGACTATGCGCATACGCTCACCGTCGGCAACAGCCGCCATCGCCCGCGACTGCCGGAGCTGCTCGGCACCGCTGGGCGCCTGGAGAAGGCGCTCGGCCCGGTCGATATCGTCTTCGGTCACAACGACCTGCTGGCGACCAACTTCATCGATGACGGCGCGCGTCTCTGGCTGGTGGACTGGGAATATGCGGGATTCAACTCGCCGTTATTTGATCTGGCAGGGCTTGCCTCGAACAACGAGTTTCCCGCGGACCTGCAAGTGCGGCTGATCGAGAGCTACTTCGGGCGACTAGTCGACCGTGAGCTGAGTCTGCGATTTGCCGCGATGACTGCCGCATCGCTCTTGCGTGAGACGATGTGGAGCATGGTGTCGGAGATTCATTCAAAGCTTGATTTCGACTACGTCGCCTACACGGCCACGAACTTTGCGAGATTCGAGTCGGCGCTCACTGCCTTCGACGATCTGGAGGGCGCATGAGCGAAATGCCCCAATCGGCGCGGATTGTCATCGTCGGCGGCGGGATCGTCGGCTGCTCGGTCGCCTATCACCTGGGCAGGATGGGCATCACCGACTGCATCCTGATCGAGCGCGGGAAACTGTCGTCGGGCTCGAGCTGGCATGCCGCGGGCCTCGTCGGGCAGCTTCGCAGCAATGCGAACGTGACCCAGCTCCTCGGTTACTCGGTGGCGCTCTACAACAAACTCGAAGCAGAGACCGGACTCGCAACCGGCTGGAAAATGAATGGCGGGCTACGCCTCGCCTGCAACGCGGAACGCTGGATCGAAGTAAAGCGGCAGGCGACCACCGCGCGCAGTTTCGGCCTCGAAATGCACCTGTTGTCGCCGGCGGAAGCGCGCGATCTGTGGCCACCGATGACGGTCGATGACGTCGTCGGCGCCGCGTTCCTGCCCACGGACGGCCAGGCAAACCCGGGGGATATCGTGCAGGCGCTCGCCCGCGGCGCGCGGATGGGCGGTGTGGCAATCCGCGAAGACCTCAAGGTCACCGGCATCCGCGTGGAGAACGGCGCCGTGCGCGCGATCGAAACGGATCGTGGCGTGATCTCCTGCGAGAAGCTCGTGCTGTGTGCCGGCCAGTGGACCCGCGACCTCGGCCGCCTGGCGGGCGTCAACGTGCCGCTGGTCTCGGTGCAACATCAATATCTGGTCACCACTGCGATCGACGGCGTGACACGCGGGCTGCCGACGCTGCGCGATCCTGACCGCCTCACCTATTTCAAAGAAGAAGTCGGAGGTCTGGTCATGGGCGGCTACGAGCCGAATCCGATTCCGTGGGCGACCGGCGGCCTGCCGTCCGATTTCCAGTTCACGCTGCTCGATTCCGACTGGGACCATTTCACGCCGATCATGCAGCAGGCCCTCGAGCGCGTGCCCGCGCTTGCGACGGCAGGCGTCAAGCAACTTGTGAATGGCCCCGAGAGCTTCACGCCCGATGGCAACTTCATCCTCGGCCAGGCACCAGAGGTACGCAATATTTTCGTCGGTGCAGGCTTCAACGCGTTTGGCATCGCGGCCGGCGGTGGCGCCGGCATGGCGCTCGCCGAATGGGTGGTGCACGGCGAGCCTCCGAATGACCTGTGGCCCGTGGACATCCGTCGCTTTGGCCGCCATCACCAGGATATCGACTGGGTGCGAACCCGCACGCTGGAGGCGTATGGAAAGCATTACACGATGGCGTGGCCTGCCGAGGAATACACGTCAGGGCGGCCATTCCGGAAGTCACCGTTGTATGAGCGCCTGAAATCCCAGGGCGCGGTATTCGGAGAGAAACTTGGCTGGGAACGCCCGAACTGGTTCGCGGACCTTGCGGCGGGCGAGAAGCCGGAAGATGTCTACACCTTTGAACGGCCGAACTGGTTCGAGGCGGTCGGCCGCGAGCACCGCGCGACGCGTGAACGCGTGGCGCTCTTCGACCAGACGTCGTTTGCGAAATTCATGATGATCGGCCACGACGCCGAGGCCGCGCTGTCCTGGCTCGCGGCCAACGATGTGGCGAAGGCGCCCGGTGCTTTGACCTACACGCAGATGCTCAATGTGCGGGGCGGCATCGAATGCGACCTGACCGTCGCACGCCTGGCCGACGACACCTTTTATATTGTTACGGGTACCGGGTTTGGCACCCACGATTTCGACTGGATCCGCCGCAACATCCCCGCCGGATTCGAGGTCCGGCTCATCGATGTCAGCGAGAAGTATTCGGTGCTCGCATTGATGGGCCCCCGCGCCCGCAGCACCTTGTCCATTGCGACGCCAGACGATGTGTCAAATGGAGCTTTCCCGTTCGCGCAATGCCGGCGGATCACCATTGCCGGCGTGGAAGTGATTGCTCTTCGCGTCACCTATGTGGGCGAGCTGGGCTGGGAATTGCATGTGCCGATTGACTCCACCGCGAGCATCTATGATTCCCTGATGGAGGCGGGCCGACCGCAGGGCATTGTCAATGCGGGCTACCGTGCGATCGAAACTCTGCGCCTCGAGAAGGGCTACCGGGCCTGGGGGATTGATATTGGTCCTGATCATTCGCCGCTGATGGCCGGGCTCGGTTGGGCGGTGAAGCTGAAACGCGAGATCCCGTTTCTCGGCCGCGAAGCGCTCGAGAAGCAGAAGAAAGGCCGGTTGCCGCGGCTGCTGGCCTGTTTCACGGTCGATGATCCCGCCGCCGTCCTGCTGGGGCGCGAGACGATCTTTCGCAATGGCCAGCGCGTGGGCTGGCTGACGAGCGCAGGCTTCGGCCATACGGTGCAGAAATCCATCGGCTACGGTTATGTGCGCGACCCGGAAAATGGCGTCGATGCCGAGCAGGTGTTGTCGGGTGCCTATGAACTTGAAGTCGCGACCAAGCGGGTGCCCGCCACGGTGTCACTGACGCCCCTCTACGATCCCGGCATGACCCGCATCAAGGCCTGATGCAAAATAGAACATGAGTACCGGGGACACGTTCGATCTCCTTATCGTCGGCGGTGGCATCAACGGGGTCGGAATCGCCCGCGACGCGGCCGGCCGGGGCCTGCGCGTACTGCTCGTCGAGCAGGCGGGCCTGGCTCATTACACGTCTTCTGCGAGCAGCAAGCTGGTTCACGGCGGCCTGCGTTACCTGGAGTATTTCAAGTTTCGCCTGGTGCGCGAGGCGCTGGTCGAGCGCGAGCGGTTGCTTTCGATCGCGCCGCATCTGGTCAGCCGGCTGCGTTTCGTACTGCCCTATGAGCACTGGCTCCGCCCGGCCTGGACGGTCCGGCTTGGCCTCCTCCTCTACGATTTCCTCGGCAGCGGGGGCAGTCTCGAACGGTCGGCGAATGTTCGCCTTGCTACATCGGAATTCGGACGGCCGTTGCGCCGGGACCTGAAGCGCGGCTTCGCCTTTTCGGACTGCACGGTCGACGACAGCCGCCTCGTCGTGCTGAACGCCAGGGATGCCGCCGACCGTGGCGCCGTCGTGCAGGTAGGCCATCGCCTGCTCCGCGCGGCGCGCGAACATGGCCGGTGGCGGGCGGAGATCGAGTGCGTGGAGTCCCGGCAGAAATATGCGGTGAGCGCGCGCGCCATCGTGAACGCAGCCGGCCCGTGGATCTCGAAGGTCCTGACGGAGCGTCTCGGCGGCGGCAGCCGGCAGCCGGTGCGCCTCATCAAGGGCAGCCACATTGTCGTGCGCCGACACTATGAGGGCGAACACGCCTACGTGCTGCAGCACCCCGACCGCCGCATCGTCTTTGTCATCCCCTACCAGGATGACTTCACGCTGATTGGCACGACGGACGTGGCATGGCCGGGCGAACCGGGGCCGGTCACCATCACGCCTGCCGAGACGGACTATCTGTGTCAGACGGTCAACAGCTATTTCGATCGCCAGATCGGGCCCGACGATGTCGTCTGGAGCTACTCGGGGATTCGCCCGTTGTGGGACGACGCAGCGACGGAAGCATCTGCCGTTACCCGCGACTATGTGCTCGACATCGACGCAGCGCAGGGGCAGGCGCCCGTGTTGTCGGTGTTCGGCGGCAAGATCACCAATTACCGGCGCGTCGCGGAACTGGGGCTCGAGAAGCTTGAACCCTATCTGGAGCCGCTGGGCGCCAGGTGGACGCTGACTGCGCCGTTACCCGGCGGTGACATTCCCGGCGGCAATGTGGCTGCTTTCATCGCCGAGGTGCGCCGGCGCTGGCCATTCCTCGACCTGCTGCAGGCACGGCGTCTAGCAGGAGCTTACGGCACGCGCATTTCGCGACTGCTGGACGGTGTCAGTTCGCGCGCGGGCATGGGCGAGGATTTCGGCGGTGGCATGACGCGGGTGGAAGTCGACTTCCTGATTCGCGAGGAATGGGCAAGGTCGGCCGAGGACATCTACTGGCGCCATTCGAAGACCGGCCTGCATGCCTCGCCGGCAGACCAGCAGAGGCTCGTCGCCTATTTGCAGGTCACCGGGCAGGAGCAGCCGGCCCAGGCCGGTCTGCCATGAACCGCCCGCGCCATGTTCTCGCCATTGACCAGGGAACGACCTCGACGCGCAGCATCGTGTTCGATGACCAGGGGCGGACCGTGTCGATGGCGCGGCGCGAACTGAAGCAGCATTACCCGGCTGCGGGCTGGGTGGAACACGATGCCGAGGACATCTGGCGCGACACGCTGGTGACCGCGCGCGAAGCCATCGAACAGAGCGGACTCGGCGCTGGCGGCATGGCCGCAATCGGCATCACCAATCAGCGTGAGACGGCGGTCGTGTGGGAACGAAGCACCGGCAAGCCGATTCATCGTGCCATCGTCTGGCAGGACCGGCGCACCGCCGAGGCATGCGCGCGCCTGAAGAGTGACGGTGCCGAGGACATGGTCCGGCAGCGCACCGGCCTGCTGCTCGATCCGTACTTCTCGGGCACCAAGCTCTGTTGGCTGCTCGATCAGGTCGCAGGCGCGCGGGCGCGTGCGGAGCGTGGCGAACTCGCTTTTGGCACCATCGATTGCTTTCTGCTCTGGCGGCTGACGGGTGGCCGGGTGCACGCCACGGATGTGACCAACGCCTCGCGTACGCTGCTGTTCGACATTCATCGCGGAGAGTGGGACGAGGAACTGCTGCGCTTGATCCACGTGCCTCGCGCACTGCTGCCCGAGGTGGGGGACAGCAGCGCAATTTACGGTGAGACCGAGCCGGGCCTGTTCGACCAGGCCATTCCGATCGGCGGCATCGCCGGTGACCAGCAGGCGGCACTCATCGGCCAGGCCTGTTTTGAACCGGGGATGGCCAAGTCCACCTACGGCACGGGCTGCTTCCTGCTGCTGAACACCGGCGAGACACCGGTGCTGTCGCAAAACCGGTTGCTGACGACGCCTGCGTATCGCATCAAGGGTCGCACGACCTATGCGATGGAAGGTTCCATCTTCGTCGCCGGTGCCGCAATCAAGTGGCTGCGGGACGGGCTCGAAATCATCGAGGACGCTGCCGAGACCGCGACGCTCGCAACGCAGGTACCGGATAGTCACGGCGTGTATATGGTGCCGGCATTCGTCGGACTCGGCGCGCCGCATTGGGTGCCTGAAGCACGAGGCTTGATTTGCGGACTGACCCTCGACGTCACCGGCGCGCAGCTTGCGCGGGCGGCGCTTGAATCGGTGGCGTTTCAGACGCTCGATCTGACGATGGCGATGGCCGGCGACGGTGCGCAGAGCGCCGCAGCGATCCGCGTTGATGGCGGCATGGCCGGCAACGACTGGTTCTGCCAGTTCCTGGCGGATGTGCTCAATGCGCCTGTGGCAAGACCGGCCCAACTGGAGACAACGGCGCTTGGGGCGGCTTATCTCGCCGGCCTCGCGACGGGTGTCTGGGCGGACCTGCAGGCCGTCGCCGGCACCTGGGCGAAGGCTGCCTTGTTCGCGCCCACCATGGCGGCTGCCCGCCGGGCGGAACTGGTCGCCGGATGGAGAACCGCGCTGCGAAGGACGCTCATCAATTAAGGCGTTGATTCAGGCCCTTCAGGCCCTTTGTGTTGTACGAACGCAACAACTTATGGGGGATTCAGCGGCGACCCGACGATGCGATTTACGGGCGCCGCATGCAACTGATAAGATGCGCGGCCTGCGCCGGATCTGGCTGTATGAATACTACAACAGATTCCAGTGCCGTCCCGTTTCTACCGTGAAGTACATGCACCAGGAGAATTTATGACAGCGCCAGTGAACAAGACGCCGCGGACGTGGGCGTTCAACGTAGCGACGGCGGTCGCCGCCGTACTTTCGGCCGCAAACGTTCAGGCGGCCGATACAGCCGCGGAGACGACGCTCGAGGAAGTCCTGGTATTCGGCCACGGTCAGTCGCGGCAGGTCGCCGAGATCAGTGCGATCGAGATCGCGAAGGAAGCCCCCGGCACCAGCGCCCTCAAGGCCATCTCCAAGCTGCCGGGCGTCAGTTTTCAGTCAGCGGATCCCTACGGTGCCTACGAGTGGTCAACCCGCATCACGGTGCGCGGTTTCAACCAGAACCAGCTCGGCTTCACGCTCGATGGCGTGCCGCTCGGTGACATGAGCTACGGCAACCACAATGGGTTGCACATCAGCCGGGCGATTTCATCCGAAAACATCGCTAATGCCGTCCTGTCGCAGGGCGCGGGCACGCTTGAGACGGCTTCGGCCAGCAACCTCGGCGGCACGCTGGCGTTCTTCTCGATTGATCCCGCGACCGAATTCGGCGCAAAGGTCGCGCTGACGGGCGGCAGCGAGTCGGACCAGCGCGGTTTCGCTCGGTTCGAGACGGGCGAGCTTGGCGGCGCCGGCACACGCGCCTACCTGAGCTACACGAATCAGCAGACCGACAAGTGGAAGGGCCTGGGCGAGCAGAAGCAGGAGCAGATCAATTTCAAGATCGTGCAACCGATCGGCGAAGGGAGGCTCTCCGCGTTCTACAACTACTCGGATCGCCAGGAAAACGACTACCAGGATCTGTCTTTGGGCATGATCAGCCGTCTCGGTTACGACTGGGACAACCTGTCGGGCCCGGTGGGCGTCGATTCGGCGAACTGGCAACTGATCCAGCAGATCTCGAGCATCTACGTGGCCAATGGCTATACGGATCTCCCGGGCGCGTACACGAACCTCACGGACCCGCCTAACAATATCCAGTCCGTCGACGACGCGTACTTCAACGCGTCGGGGCTGCGCAAGGATGATCTTGCTGGCGTGACGCTGAATCTGCCGTTCGGCGAAAGCGTGTTGTGGGACACGACCGTGTACCTGCACCAGAACGAGGGCCAGGGCATCTGGTTCGAGGGCTACTTGCCGACGCCCGTCGGCGCCCCGGACGGCAGCGGTGGGACCATCAGCGACCCGGCGTCGGTCGGCGTGCGCACGACCGAGTACGAGATCGACCGCCAGGGCGTGACGACGGCGCTGACCTGGACGGTGGGTGCGCACACGGTGAAAGGCGGCTTCTGGTACGAGGACAACGACTTCGACCACGCGCGTCGCTTCTACGGACTCTCGGCGGCAGCCCCGCAGCGGGATTCGCTCGAGTTCATGCGCGATCCGTTTTTTACCCAGTGGCATGTCGGCTTCAATACCAAGACCACGCAGTACTTCCTGCAAGACACATTGGCCGTCAGCGACGCGCTGAAGATCAACTTCGGCTTCAAGTCGCTCGAAGTCAAGAACGAGGCGAAGGCGATTCTGATACCTGCTGTTCTGGCCGAGGGCAAGATCGAGGCCAAGGAAAGCTTCCTGCCGCAGATCGGCTTCAACTACGCGGCCAGCGATGACTCGGAGCTGTTCGGTGCCATCACGGAAAACATGCGCGCATTCCAGTCGGCGGCGACCGTTGGGCCATACTCGACGACGCCCGCAGGCTTTGACGCAATAAAAGACACGCTCGAGCCGGAGACCTCCAGGACCTACGAATTGGGCTGGCGCTACAACACCGGGACTTTGCAGGCGGTGGTCGCGGCCTACTTCGTCGAATTCAAGGACCGGCTGCTCGGAATTTCGGTCGGCTCCGGCATCGTCGGCAACCCGTCAGTACAGCAGAATGTCGGCAACGTCGAAACGAAGGGCGTCGAAGTCGGCGCGCGTTGGCAGATCTCGCCGAACTGGAACTGGTATAACTCGTTGAGCTACAACCAGTCGGAGTACCAGGACGACGTGATAGACGCGAACGGGGTGGTCTTGGCAGCGACCGCGGGCAAGACCGTGGTCGATGCGCCGCAGGATCTGTTCAAGTCGGAGCTCGGTTACGACAACGGTGCGTTCTTCGGCAAGCTGGGACTCGACTACGTCGGCAAGCGCTACTTCACCTATACGAACGACCTGGCAGCTGGCTCCGGAGACGGTGCGGGCAAGGTCGGTTCGTATACGGTGCTCGATATGGCCCTCGGCTACCGGATGAAGGACCTCGGCTTCGGCAAGAATCTTTCGATCCAGGCCAACGTCACGAACCTGACCGACGAGAGTTACGTCTCAACCATCGGCTCGAACGGTTTCCGTAACTCAGGTGACCGCCAGACGTTCCTGGCGGGCGCACCGCTTCAGTGGTTCGTTTCGCTGAGCGGCCAGTTCTGATCTGATCGAGTTGTGCCCCACCCCGGCCGGACGCATCTGTCCGGCCGGGGTGGAGACCGCACGGCGCCACAATGAAACTGCGCAGCACGGTTGTCACGGCCGCCATTGGCGCGTTCTTCGCCAATGGCCTGGCAGCGGCGCCGCGGACGCCGATTGAGCACGTCATCGTCATCGTCGGCGAGAACCGGACCTTTGACAATCTGTTCGCGACGTACCAGCCGAAGTCGCGGCAGTCCGTCGGCAACCTGCTGTCACGCGGTATCGTGCGCACCGATGGCTCGCCGGGCCCGAACTTCGCACTTGCCGAACAACACACCGCCGAGGTCCTCGATTTCTATTCGCCGATCCCAAAAGTGACCGGCAGCTATTCCACCCTGCCGCAGCCCTACGCCTTCGGTGCGTTCGGCCAGCAACACGACGTCCCTGATGCCCGCTTCACTGAACCGTTACCGAACGGGCCGTTCCAGATCACGAAACACGTCAGCTACGGCGCGCACACCGGCGACCCGATTCACCGTTTCTTCCAGATGCGGCAACAGATCAACGGCGGCAGGAACGACCTGTTCGTCTGGACGGCAGAGACCGTCGGCATGGGCGGCAGCAACGGCACCCTGCCGTTCGGGCCTAACAAGACCTACCAGGGCGCCGTCGCGATGGGCTTCTACAACATGGCGCGCGGCGATGCGGCGTATTTCCGTTCGCTCGCCGACAGGTATGCACTCGCCGACAACTACCATCAGCCGATCCTCGGTGGAACGACGGCCAATTACTTTGCACTTGCAACCGCGGATGTTGGGTACTACACGGCGGCCGGGCAGCCTGCCACGCCACCCGCAAAGCTGATCGAGAATCCGAATCCGCAGCCCGGCACGAATAACTGGTACATCGAGGACGGATACCAGGGCGGCACGCTCGTCGCCTGCGCGGACCGGTCTGCGCCCGGCGTAGCGCCGATCCGCGACGATCTCGCCAGCCTGCCGCACCCGGTTTTCCGCGACGGCAACTGCGAGCCAGGCCATTACTACATGGTCAACAATCTCGAGCCCGCCTACATGCCGGATGGTTCGCTGCGCGAAGACAAGCCGGAAAGGCCCGTGCTGCCGCCGCAGACGATGCGCAACATTGGCGACGCGCTGAGCGCCGGCGGCGTCTCATGGAAGTGGTATACCGGCGGCCGAAATGACGGCAAGACCGTTGACCGGGAATACTGCGCGATGTGCGACACGCTGAGCTACTTCACATCGACCATGACTGGCCCGGACCGTGCGAAGCTTCAGGACCTGCAGCAATTCCATGTCGACGTGAAGAATGCGGAGACCTTCCCTGCAGTCGCCGTGATCGCGCCCTATGACAGCATTTCCGGCCATCCCGGCTATGCCATGCAGCCGGGCTTTGACGAGCTGGTGCGCAACGTCGTTGACCGGGTGCAGTCCAACCTCGCGCTGTGGCGGAACACGGCCATCCTGGTGACATTCGACGAGGGTGGCGGCTACTACGACTCCGGCTACGTGCAGCCCATCGACTTCTTCGGCGACGGCACGCGCATCCCGATGATCGCGGTCTCGCCGTACGCGCGGCGCGGACACGTCGATCACACCTATTACGATCACGCCTCGATCGCCAAGTTCATCGAGTACAACTGGGGCTTGCCGCCGATCACGGCCCGCAGCCGCGACAACCTGCCGAACCCGGTCCACGCCGCCAGTGACCCGTACGTGCCGGTGAACCGGCCGGCGATCGGCGATCTGACCGGGTTGTTCGACTTCAAGCGCAAGCCGCGCCTCTAGGCGAAGGGGACGGAAAAAATTCCATCCGCGATCTGCGGCGCGGAGCCATCGATCACGTAGTACTCGCCCTTCTCGGCGACGAAGATATGGCAAGCGATCTCGAGGCCCGTGGCGTCGTCGAGGGTGCCGGCGGCGATGCTGATGTAATCGCGTCCGACTCCGTCCCAGAACAAGGTAGAGCCGCACTCTTCACAGAATCCGCGGCGTGCCTCAGGCGATGCCGAATACCATTTGAGTGCCACCCCCGACGACAGGCGAAAATCAGCGCGTCTGGCGGCCGTCGCCGCCATGAAATGGCCGGTCATGCGACGGCACTGGGTGCAATGGCAGGCGATTACAGGCCGCATCGGTCCCGCGACCTCATAACGTACGGCGCCACACAGACATCCTCCTGCTCTCGGCGGTATACTGGCTATTGCGCTCACAGGACTGCTTTCCTCGCTTCCGCGGCGCTAGGCCGCGCTGGCTGAGCCACGCGCCGCAAGCGCGCAGATAATTTCGGTTTCCCCGCAGACGCCCAGCACCTGCCCGCCCTCTGCCAGCAACACCGGATGGCCTGTCCTCCGGCGCAGGTCAATCAGTGCCTGCAGCGCCAGTGACGCGGGCGCAACGATCACCGCGCGTTCGTCCTCGGCGCAGACCGCGTCATCCCCCACCACGCGCAGGGGATGCGGCTGCCCGTTGAGACGCAATTCGACTGGCGCAAGCTGCGGGTCCAGCTTCAATTGATAATGCCGCGCGTCGTCCAGGCAGAGAGCGCCGTCCGCCTGGTCCATCTGCTCGCATCTGCGCATGATCATGGCGCCGGTGAGTACCGTGAGCGGATTCATGTGCCGCACGAATTCAGCGACGTAATCGTCAGCGGGGCGCAGCACGATATCCTGCACCGTGCCGGTCTGCACGATGCGGCCGTGATGCATGATCGAGATTCGATCACCGAGACGCAGGGCCTCGTCGAGGTCGTGGCTGACGAACAGGATTGTCTTCTTGACGCGTTCCTGCAGCGCCAGTAACTCGTCCTGAAGCTTGTCGCGGATCAGGGGATCGAGGGCAGAAAAAGGCTCGTCCATCAGCAGAATGTCGGCCTTCGTCGCAAACGCACGCGCCAGACCCACGCGCTGCTGCATGCCGCCGGACAGCTCGCTGACATCCCGGTCCGCCCATTGCGATAAACCGACCAGCTCGAGTTGTTCCGCAACGATCCTGCGCCGCTCGGCGGCCGGTTCGCCGCGCAACTCCAGACCGAGCCCGACGTTGTCCGCGACCGTGCGCCAGGGAAGCAGCCCGAATTGCTGAAACACCATCGCGACGCGTTCGCGCCGCAGGCGTCGCAGGCTTTCGGTGCTGCAGATGCCAACGTCGATCGGCGCGTTCGCGTCGTCGATCAGCACGCGCCCGCGCGTGACGGCCGTCAGGCCGTTGGCGGCCCGTAACAGGGTCGATTTGCCGGAGCCGGACAACCCCATCATCACGCAAATCTCGCCCGGCGCGATGCTGAGGCTTGCGCCGGATACGCCGACGACGACGCCGCAGGCGGCGGAAATGTCGTCCCGGGGAGCGCCCGCATCGAGCCGCGCGAGCGCGTCGCGAATCGCCCGCGCGCTTTTTCGCCCTTGCTCGCGGCAGAACAGGATGTCAACGTCCTGGAACTCAAGTGCGGCGTTCATTGCGACACACTGCGATTGCCGGGCCGACTGATGCGGTCCAGGATGATCGCGAGCAGGACGATGGCAAAACCTGCTTCGAACCCGACATCCACCTGCACGCTGTTCAGCGCGCGCACGACCGGTACCCCGAGACCGCCGGCGCCGACCAGCGCCGCGATCACGACCATCGACAGGCTCAACATGATGCACTGGGTGACGCCTGCCAATATGGTCGGCAGGGCACTCGGCAGCTCGATTTTCCACAGCCGCTGCATTGGCGTCGCGCCGAATGCGTCACCCGCTTCGAGTAAGGGTCGTGGCACCGAAGAAATTCCGAGGTGCGTGAGGCGGATCGGCGCCGGCAGCGCGAAAATGACCGTCGAAATCAACCCGGGCACGACGCCGAGCCCGAACAGGACCAGTGTCGGAATGAGATAAACGAAAGTCGGCAGGGTTTGCATCAGGTCGAGCACCGGACGCAATGCCGCATACAGCCGCGGCCGATGTGCGGCCGCGATGCCGATCGGCACTCCCATCAGCGTCGAGAACAGGGCGGACACAAACACCAGCGACAAGGTCTCGAGCGTCGCAGTCCAATAGCCCTGATTCATGATGAACAGCAGGGCCGCGACGACGAAGATCGCGAGTCCAATCGAGCGGTGCAGAAGCCAGGCAAGTGCTGCGACCAGCAACATCAGCAGCGGGGCGGGAGTACCCGACAGCAACGCGTTCACGGTGTCGACGGAGCCGCCGATGACGGTCGAGGTGCCGGCAAAAAATGCCTTGCCGTGCGTCTTGATGAATTCAATGAATGCAGCGACTGTGCGGCCGAGTGGTATCTTGTGACCGGTCACCCAGGGCTCGAAGCCGCGCGCGGCGCGCGCCGCAGGCAGCGGCGTAGACGCCTGCAGGGCGGGCTTGCCGTCGAATGTCTGCACTCCCGCGAACCAGGTTTCAAGTGCAGCAGGATTGGCCTTCAGCCATTCCTCGGCCGCGGCCTCTGGCGCAAGATGCCGATCCAGGATCGCCGCCATCAACTCGCTTTCGCCACGCAACGTGAACCTCAGGTTCTTCAACAGGCGACCGACATTCGGGCACTCGCGCAGATAGCCGGCCCGGGTGTTGGTGAAGACGGTGGCACCGCCAAAGTCGGGCCCGAAGCTCGCATCGCCACCGGCGAGATAACGCATGTCGAAGCGCGTGTTCATCGGGTGCGGTTCCCAGCCGAGAAACACGATGGGTTTTCGCGCGGCGGTCGCGCGTTCGACCTGCGCCAGCATGCCCTGCTCACTCGATTCCACCAGCTTGAAGTCGCCGAGGCCCAATTGATTTGCCTTGATCAATTCGAGCACCAGACGATTACCGTCATTGCCGGGCTCGATGCCGTAGATCTGGTGTTTCAGTTCCGCGGCGAAGCGGCTGATATCGGCAAAATCCTTGAGCCCGGCTTCGTGGATATAGGCCGGCACGGCGAGCGTGTATTTCGCGCCGGTGAGATTGGCGCCGACAACTTCGACGGAACCATCCGCGAAGTAGGCACGACTGTCGCCCTCCATTGACGGCATCCAGTTGCCGAGGAAGACGTCGATGTCCTTGTTCTTCAGCGATGCATAGGTCACTGGCACGGATAGCACCGTGACCACAGGCACGTAGCCGAGATTGCGCAGCAGGTGACTCGCCAGGCCCGTGGTCGCTGTGACATCGGTCCAACCGATGTCGGAGAACCGCACTGACTGGCACGACGCAGGCTCCGGCGCGGCGGCGAACGAGCGCATGGGCATCGCTGCCAGCAGCGCCAGGCATACGAATGCCATGGCTCGAGCGGCCCTTGACCCGCGCGCCCGCGCGCTGGCACCATCGACGGCCTTCGGGTAATGTTTGAATGACCGTTTAGCAGCTTGTATTTGTAGCACGGCGGTTTGTCCGTAGTTCATTGTAATTAAACGTTAATTCGTCTGTTCTAGTCTGTAAGCATGGCCTGCCTGAGGCCTGATTCTGGCCGTGGAAAGACGCGATTCTCGTGGTGATGGAGGGCTCCAATTGAAAGGTAATTCTACAGCCAGGAAAGAGGCGTCCCCCGGGCGCTCGAACGAAGAGAATCGGCGGCGTCAGCTCATTGAAGTGACCATCGACAGTCTCGCAGAACTGGGCTATCCCGGCACGACCCTTGTGCAGATTGCCAGCAGGGCCGGCGTTACGCCGGGCCTGGTCGCGCATTATTTCGCCGACAAGGACGGCCTGCTCGCAGCCGCGTTCCGCACGCTGGTGCGTCGAGTCGGCAAACAGGTTCGCATGCGCCTGCCAGAGGTAAGCGCTCCGCGCGACCGGATTCATGCACTCATCGACGGCCATCTGGCTCCCGAGGAATTCGATCAGCGCAGTGGCAGGGCGTGGCTTGCATTCTGGAGCCAGGTGCCGCAGGTCGAAAGTCTCAAGCGCGTGCAGACCGTTTACCAGCGCCGCCTGTTGTCCAATCTTCGCAGCTCCCTTAAACGGCTGGTGCCGGCGCAGGAAGTGCACGGTCTTGCCGCAATCATCGCCGCAATGATCGACGGGGTGTGGTTGCGGGCAGCATTTTCCGATTGGCGCGAGGCGGATAGCAGCAGTGCGCGCGCGCTGGTGAGTGCCTTTGTGGATCGTCATCTCACGGACAACGCGCGTGCCGACCATCCGATCGAACCAGCCCCTGCACGGGCCAATCATCCGGTTGCGCCCGTCGCGGGCGAGCGCCTGGCATCGCTGAATCCTGCGACGGGCGAGCTGCTCGGTCATGTCCCCGTGGCCGGCGTCCAGGATATCGAGGCAGCAGTACGGGCCGCACGTGCAGCACAACCTGCGTGGGCGTCGATGAGTGGGGCGGAACGCGCCCGTATCCTGCGCCGCGCCGCCGCGATCCTGCGCGCGCGCAATGACGAACTGGCGACGCTCGAGACCCGCGACACCGGCAAGCCAATCCAGGAGACGCGCGTCGTCGATGTCGTCTCAGGCGCCGAGTGCCTCGAGTATTTCGCCGCGCTCACGCAGAGTGCAGCGGGCGAGCATATCGACCTCGGCCCGCAGGCATTTGGCTACACGCGCCGCGAGCCGCTCGGCATCGTCGCCGGCATCGGCGCCTGGAACTATCCGCTGCAGATCGCCTGCTGGAAGTCCGCCCCCGCGCTCGCCTTCGGCAACGCGATGATCTTCAAGCCCGCCAGCCTCACGCCACTCTCGGCCGTCGAGCTCGAGAAGATCTACCACGAGGCCGGCCTGCCGCCCGGCATCTTCCAGGTGGTGCAGGGCCATTCCGACACCGGACGTCTGCTGACGCGCCATCCGGAGATCCGCAAAGTATCGCTGACGGGGTCGGTTGGTACCGGCAAGGCGGTCATGAAAGATGCCTCTACCACGGTCAAGGCAGTGACGCTCGAACTCGGCGGCAAGTCGCCGCTGATCGTCTTTGAGGACGCGAAACTCGACCAGGCCGTTTCCGGCGCGCTGCTCGCCAATTTCTATTCCGCGGGCGAGGTCTGCTCGAACGGCACGCGCGTCTTCGTGCACCGCAACGTCAAGGACGAGTTCCTCCGCAAGCTTGCCGCGCGCGTCCGCGCCATGCGCATCGGCGACCCCATGGACCCGGCGACGCAGGTCGGCTCGCTTATTTCCGAAGAGCACATGCAAATGGTCCTCGGCTACATCGCTCGCGGGCGTGCGGAAGGTGCGCGCGTGCTCGTGGGCGGCAATCGCCGTACTGATGGCGCGCTCGCAAAGGGATTCTTCGTGGAGCCGACGGTCTTCGATGGCTGCCGCGACGACATGAGCATCGTACGCGAGGAGATTTTCGGCCCGGTGATGTCGGTGCTGGAGTTCGAGGACGAGGAAGAAGTCATCGGGCGCGCGAACGCCACCGAGTTCGGCCTGTCCGCTGGAGTTTTCACCAACGACCTCAACCGTGCGCATCGCGTGATCGCGATGCTCCAGGCCGGAACCTGCTGGATCAACCACTACAACGTAACCCCGGTGGAGCTCCCCTTCGGCGGTGTCAAGCTCTCGGGACTCGGCCGTGAGAATGGCCGTGCCGCGATGGAGCATTACACGCAGCTGAAGAGCGTTTACGTCGCGAAAGGCGATGTCGATGCGCCCTACTGAGGTCTTCGATTTCGTGATCGTGGGCGCCGGCTCCGCCGGTTGCGTACTGGCCGACAGGCTCACCGAGGATGGCAGGAACAGCGTGCTGTTGCTCGAGTACGGCGGCTCAGACCGCTCGATATTCGTGCAGATGCCAACGGCTCTTTCAATTCCGATGGGCATGAAGAAGTACAACTGGTTCTATCACACGGAGCCTGAGCCACATCTCGGCGGACGTCGAATGCACACGCCGCGCGGCAAGGTTCTGGGCGGTTCATCCTCGATCAATGGCCTTGTTTACGTGCGCGGCAACCCGCAGGATTTTGACCGCTGGGATCAGGAGGGCGCCACGGGCTGGAGCTATGCGCAGGTGTTGCCGTACTTTCGTCGCGCAGAAACGCGCGCCGAGGGCGGCGATCATTACCGCGGTGATCGGGGCAAGCTGCAGACCTGCTACGGCACCGTGGCCAATCCATTGCACGCTGCCTGGCTCGCGGCCGCAGGCGAAGCCGGTTATCCGCACACGGGCGATATGAACGGTTTCCAGCAGGAGGGCTTCGGGCGCATGGACATGACGGTCGGGGCCGGGCGCCGCTCGAGCACCGCCAACGCCTATCTGCGCCCGGCGTTGAAGCGGGACAACCTGACAGTGCGCACGCACGCGCTGGCGACAGGCATCCTGTTCAATGGCAGGCGCGCGGCTGGCCTGCGCTATCGCAGGGGTGACGCGCTGCACACGGTACACGTACGGCGTGAACTGCTGGTATGCGGCGGACCGATCAACTCACCGCAATTACTGAAACTTTCCGGACTCGGACCGGCCGCCGAACTCAAACAGCACGGCATTACCGTCACGCGTGACATGCCGGGTGTCGGCGAGAACCTGCAGGATCACCTGGAGTTCTATTTTCAGGTGGCCTGCAGGGAGCCGGTCACTCTTTACTCGGCGATGAATCCATTTGCCAAGGCGCTCATTGGCGCGCGTTGGCTCTTGCGCAAGGACGGGCTGGGCGCCACCAATCATTTTGAAACCGGCGGCTTCATCAGGAGCCGCGCGGGCGTACGTTATCCCGACATTCAATATCACTTCCTTCCACTGGCGATCACCTACGACGGCTCCACGCTGGCGCGGGAGCACGGTTTCCAGGCGCACGTCGGGCCGATGCGCTCAAAGAGCCGCGGCTGGGTGCGTCTTGCGTCGGCGAATCCGCTCGACAAGCCGAAGATATGCTTCAACTACCTGAGCCACGCCGACGACTGGCTGGAAATGCGCGCCTGCGTGCGCCTGACGCGCGAAATCTTCGCGCAGCCGGCATTCGAGCGCTACCGCGGCCGCGAGATTCAACCGGGCGCGGATGTCGTAACCGACGAACAGATCGACGCATTTATTCGCGACAAGGCCGAGACCGCCTTCCATCCATCCTGCACCTGCAAGATGGGCAGGCAGGATGACCCAATGGCGGTGGTCGACGCGGAGGCACGGGTGATTGGCATCGATGGCCTGCGCGTCGTGGATTCTTCGATCATGCCGTCGATCACGACCGGCAATCTCAACGCGCCGACCATCATGCTGGCCGAAAAAGCGGCGGATCACATCCTCGGCAAGCCGCTGCTGCCGGCCGCCACGCAGGGTTACTTCGTGGCGCCCGACTGGCAGACGTCACAGCGCTAGCGAGCCTGCGCTATTCGTACCCGGCGCCGAAGCGCCAGGTTGCCGTCACGCCATAAGTGCGCGGCTTGCCGTACACGCCCGCCACGAGGCCCGCGAACAGCGAGCTGTCAAACGCGTAGACGCGGTACGCTTCATCGGTGAGATTGTCGACGAAGGCCGCGACTGCCCAGCGTCCGCTACCAGCCGCGTAGCCAATGCGTGCATTGGCGACCGAGTACGCCGCTTCCTTTTCAACCGGGGCACACAGGACGGTGAAACAGAACTTGGCGGAATACTGCAGGTCGGCCTGAACAGAAGCGGTGCCGCCTCCCAGCGGAAATTCATAGCGCGCCAGCGCATTGCCGGAGAAGCTCGGCGCCTGCGGCAGATCGTGCTCCACAGACGTGGCGGCATCGGGCAGCACGATGTCCTCGACCTTGGAACTGAGCGCTGACAGGCCGAGCTGCAAGGTCAGCCCGGTGACGGGATGGGAGTTGATTTCCGCCTCGAGGCCGTAGGCGGTTGCCGGCAGGTTGATGACCGTCTGGTTATATCCGAGCTGCACAAAGGCCTGGTAGTCCTGGTAGTCGTAGTAGAAGGCGCTGGCGTTGAAGGTGGTCGTCCCGTTGATCGTGGACTTGATGCCCACTTCGAATGAGTCCAGAACTTCAGGCTTGAATGGAATTCCGTTCAGGAACTGTGCGTTGGTGCCGAGAGGAGTGAACGGCGGGAAATCGGCGAAAGGCGTGCCCGTGGAAAAGGAAAAGCCGCCGCTCTTGCTGCCGCGGTTGTAGCTCGCAAACAGCAACACATCATCGGTGACGCGGTAATCGAGCTCGAGGCGGACGGTGAAATCATCAAATGTCGCGTCCGCATCGTCCGGCGTCAGCGTGATCGGTACAACCGTCTCATCGAAAGGCGCGCCAAAGGCCGTACCGACCACCTGCGTATGGTCAAACGCGATATGCATGTCGTTGCTCGGCTCGTCCCCATAGTACGCGCCTTTGCGCTGATCGTGCCAGTAACGCAGTCCCGCGATCAGGCTGAGCTTGTCGGTCGCTTTCCACTCGTCCTGTGCAAAGATGGCATATGAGGTCGTCTCCTGCGAGGCGGTGATGACCGGTACGTAGGCGCAGGAAGGGGGGGCGCAACCGGTGAATATGTCGGCATAGAAAGGATCGGCGAACTGGCCGGTGTAGTCGCCGTCAACTTTCATGCCGTACAGGCCGCCGACGATCTGGTTGTTGCCGAAGGTGCCCGAAAGCCGCAGCTCCTCCGAATACTGCGTGAGATCGCTGCCCTGGTAGAAAACCACGCCGAGGTCGGGCGAGGCGTCGCCACCTTCGATATAGAACTTGTTGGCGTCCTGGAAATCGGTGATCGACACCAGGTCGAGGCTGCCGACCTTGGAATCGATGCGAAGCGTGGCGGCCTTGATGGTGCGGTCCACATACGAAAGCGAGGTCTCTTCGGTCGCCCACGGATCGCCGCCCCGGCTCGGAATGATCGCCGGATTCTGGTAGCCAGTGCCGGTTGCACCCGCGCCTCCTAACCAAGCAGGGCAATCCAGTGTCGGCGGCGTGAATTCTCCCTGCCTCTGCGCATTCGGACACGCGGGCTCGTGCGAATACAGGCCTGCCTGGCGCTCCTTGTCGGCGCGCAGGTAGCGCAGGATCAGGTTGACGTTCGTGCTGTCGGTCGGCTGCCAGGCGAGCTGGCCACGCAGCGCGTAATGGTCATTGGCGCCGCGATCTTCCTCGGTGCCGCTGATGTCTTTGATATAGCCGTCATCCTGATTGCTGATGAAGGCAATACGTCCCTGCCATTTGTCTGAGAACGGGCCGGACAGCGCACCCTCGAAAATCTGCTGGCTGAAGCGGCCAAAGGTCGCAGTCGCGTAACCTTCGAATTCATCGGTCGGCCGGCGCGAAATGAACTGGATCGCGCCACCAGTCGCGTTACGGCCGAACAAGGTTCCTTGCGGGCCGCGCAATGCCTCCACGCGAGCCAGGTCGAACACGGGAAAGCTCGCGAGATTGATTGAGCTGGAGTAGCTGTCGTCCTGGTAGACAGCAACCGGCGGCTCCTGCTCATCGCCGTAGCTATTCTGCGCGACGCCCCGGATGTTGAACACGACCTGCGAAGACGAGTATGCGTTCATCTTCAGGCTCGGCACGGCGCGCACGATGTCCGTTGCGGTCTTGATGTTGAGATTCTGCAGCGTCTCCTCGCCGAGCGGAGTCACCGATATGCCGACGTCCTGAATGTTCTGCTCGCGGCGCTGGGCTGTCACCACGATCTCGGCGAATGGCACGACTTCCGTCCCGGTCTCCGCCTCTTGAGCCAGGGCGGCCGGCGATTCCCCGGCAATGAGGGCCGTACAGGCGGCC
>JANPCY010000004.1:0-4651 GCA_031431175.1 Steroidobacteraceae bacterium
GCGGTCGAAGAAAGTGTCCACGACTGGCCGCAGCGTGGCGAGCCGGCGCATCGCGTCGCCATAACGCCGTCCCGCAATCGTGCCCTCGATTTCATCGCGTAATGCGTCGAGCGCGGCGGCGAGCGGCAAGAGGTCTCCGCCTTCCCGGAGGCGATGAGCTGGCTGCTGGATCAGGCGCGCAAGGGCCAGACGATCCAGCGCTACAAAGACTTGGGCGAGATGAACCCGGGGCAGCTCTGGGAAACGACGATCAACTCCGAAGTGCGGCGCCTGCTGCAGGTGCGCGTCGAGGATGCGGTGGCGGCAGACGATATCTTCACGACGCTCATGGGTGATGTCGTCAAGCCGCGCCGCGAATTCATCGAGAAGAACGCGCTCTACGTCGTCAATCTGGACGTCTGACCGCCGGCCATGCCCCTGCCGCCGCAGGTTAGGCGCATTACTCTCGTGGCACTCGCGGTGGCGTACCCCTTGTTTGCGCATGGCGCGAGCCTGCTGAATTGTGCGGGCCGACGCTGCGACGCGCGTGCTGTATCTACCCCCCGTTCTGCTCAATGTATTTCTTGCCTGGCTTTTCGGACACACGCCCGTCCACGGCAGCGTGCCGCTGGTCGAGCGGCTCGTACTCCTGTTGCAGAGACCCGGCGAGCCGCCCGAGGCGGCCATTGCGCGCCATGCGCGGCGCCTGACGATCACTTGGACAGCGCTTTTCGTGCTGCCGGCCACGCTGCATCTGGGTTTGGCGTTATGCGTGACCCCCGGCGGGCTGCTCGAATACGCCTATCGAAGGCGCCGCTTTCCCGGATGGCCCTTGCGCAACCTGCTCGAATTTCTTCGCCGCGCGGCGGCGACAGGGCCGCCACTCATGGCCACTTTCGCGCCGCTGCACTTCGTCCGCCGCGTCGAGGTGAGCTACGAAGGCGAGCCCATGATGGTCGCGGACGTCGATTTGTCCATCAGCGAGAATCCGAACTTCCGCTTTTACTTCATGCCGCCAAACGGTGGGCAGTTGCAGGCGAAGGTGGTCGACAACCATGATCTGAAGTTCGACACTGCGCCGAAACCGGATGCAGGGCGCGTGACCGCCGCGCCAGCGCTACGGTAAGAAAGTGGGGTGGCGCGCCTGCGGCTCTGTAAGAAGCTGGGCCTGATCCAATTCTCTTAGCGATTGCCCTGCTTTTTCTCCACTATGTCGCGGACCATAAAATCAATGCCGCGTTGCCATGACTGGTCGGTATTGCCGCGCAGATCCACCGATTTCGTCAGCACGGCCTTGCCCGTTTTCGCGTCACGAACTTCAATGTTGATATTGAGAATCAGGTTGCTGACCTTCTGCACCCACGCCAGCAAAATGCGGTCGGCGCCGGCTTTGCGCGCAATGTCCACTTCGCAGCCGTTGCATCCGAGCAGGCTCTGGCGCTCCGCTTCGGTGCGGATCAACTGCGCAACCGGCGCGCTGTCGATCACGTTGTAGAGCTCTTCCTTGATCAGCGCCTCGCGCAGCCGCTGCGACACCATTGCCAGGCGCGCCTCTTTTTCGGGAAACGGCACGACGTCCTTTTGTTCGTCGATCAATTCAAATTCTAGCATCAGCAGTCTTTTCAGCGGTTGCTGCGAGGCTGCGAGGGACGCCGCGACAGCGAGCAACGCCGCCGCGCCCAGAACGAGCGCGATTCGTGCCGCACGATGGCGTTTGCTGTGCTTCATCGTCGTCCTATGTGTTGCGGCATGCGCTCATGCGGGTCGACTGACGCCGGTTGAAGTTGCGGATCGAGTCTACGTGCTCTTCGGTGCAGCTGGCGAGCCGACGGTCGAAAAGGGGCGCGCATTGGTAATGTCTCGTTCGTCGTCGGCCCCGCCGGCGTGTCGATACCGGCAACAGGCGTTTCACAAGTTCAAAGCTCGCTTGTCTGGATTCGAGGGCTCGCTGACCCTCTCGATGCGCGCGGCCACATGCGCCAGAACACCCCATCGCGATCGATCAGTAAATGTTTCAGGGCCGCGCCGGTATGCAGGGCGATCAACGTCATGAAGGTCCACGCAAAACCCAGATGGACCGCGCTGAAGAAATCCTTCAACGGAAGGGACTTGAATCCCCACTGGGGCAGCAACATGCCGAAATACTTGATCGGATATCCGGAGAACGTCGACCCGAGAAACCCGACCAGCGGCATGCCGAGCAGGCACGCATAAAGCAACGCGTGACTGGCGGCGGCGGCGCGCCGTTGCCAGGCGGGAACGCTCGCCGGCAGGGATGGCGCCGGATGCCGCAAGCGCCACGCGATGCGCACCAGAACGAGCAGCGCGATCGTCATGCCGATCGACTTGTGCAGGTTGAACCAGTAGGCGCGCACACCGACCGGCTGCTTCGGAATGTCGATCATCCACCAGCCCAGGATCAACTGCGTGACGGCCAGCGCCGCGATCAGCCAGTGCAGCGTTACGGCGACTTTCGTGTAGCGCCCAGCGGCGTCGAGGAAATTCATCGCCGGCAGTTGTGGTAAGTGGCGCGGTGTCGGCACTGGTTCGGACGGTGGTCCTGCGGGCTCTTCATGCCCGGTCTACTTGCGCGCGTTGTCGCCCTTGCCTGGCGCTGCCTTGAATCGGGCAGCCTCCTCGGAGCCCCGCGTCGCATCGCCGGCGCTGTAGGAATGTGCGCCGGCTCCAGCGAGTTGCCCGGCGTCCACGATGAGGTATTCATTGCGGATCGGCCGACCCGTAAACCAGCATTCAAGGATCTCGCGCACGCCTGCCGCATATCGTGCCTGCGCGGCGAGGGAGGACCCGGAGGTGTGTGGGGTCATCGCTTCGAACGGCATGGTCCGCCACGGATGATCGCGCGGTGCGGGCTGCGGAAACCAGACGTCACCGGCGTAGCCGGCGAGCTGTCCACTCTTGAGCGCACGAACGATTGCATCTCGATCACAGATCTTGCCCCGAGCAGTGTTCACGATGTAAGCGCCACGCCTCATTTTCGCGATCAGCGCGTCGTTGAACAGACCCTCCGTCTCCGGGTGCAGCGGCGCATTGATCGTGACCACGTCGCACACTTTGACCAGCGACTCCGCGTTCGGGTGAAACGTGAGCGCAAGTTCCTTCTCAACCGCGTCAGGCAGCCGGTGCCGATCGGTGTAGTGGAGCTTGACATCGAATGGCTTGAGCCGTCGAAGCACGGCTGTGCCGATACGACCGGCCGCAACGGTGCCGACATTCATGCCCTCGAGGTCGTAGGAACGCGCGACGCAGTCGGCGATATTCCAGCCGCCGTCGACGACCCACTGATGGGAAGGCAGATAATTGCGGACCAGCGCCAGGATCATCATCAAGACGTGCTCGGAAACGCTGATGCTGTTGCAATACGTCACTTCGGCGACGGTGATGCCCCGGTCCATCGCCGCCTGCAGGTCCACGTGATCCGAGCCGATACCGGCCGTGACCGCGAGCTTCAGCCTGGGCGCCTTGCCGATCCGCTCGGCCGTCAGGTAGGCCGGCCAGAACGGTTGCGAAATGACGATGTCTGCGTCGACCAGTTCCTTCTCGAAGACGCTCTTTGGACCGTCCTTGTCCGAAGTGACGACAAACGAGTGACCCTGGGACTCGAGAAACTTGCGCAGGCCGAGCTCGCCGGACACGCTCCCCAACAGCTGACCGGGCTTGAAATCGATCGCCTTCGGTGTGGGAGTGGTTTGCCCACCGGGATATCGCTCGATCCTCGGTATGTCATCGCGCGCGTAGGTCTTGGGATACCCCTTCACGGGATCTTCATAGAGCACACAGACTATTTTAGCCATCGGAATTCCCCACCAGTTGTAGTAGGCCATCTTACTCGCATCGAAGTAAAGCGCGGCGCGCGAGCACTGATGTCACGGCCTCGGCGACGCGCTCGGGCGTGAATCCAAAGAAGCGGAAGAGATCGCACGCGGGCGCCGATTCTCCGTAGCGATCGATACCGACTACCGCGCCCGCGCGGCCGACATACTTGCGCCAGATATCGGACACACCCGCCTCGACGGCAATGCAGGGCAGCTCCGGCGGAAGCACCCGGTCTCTATACGCCTCCTCTTGTCGGTCGAACACCGTGGTCGATGGCATCGAGACGACGCGCACAGCGATTCCCGCCTGCGCGAGCAGTTTCTGCGCGCCGACGGCCAGCGCGACCTCCGAGCCGGTCGCGATGATCAGGGCGCGGGGCTCGCCGTCCGGTTCAACGAGCACATAGGCGCCGCGACGGATATTCGCGACTTCCTCGGACAATCGCAGCTGAAACGGCAGGTTTTGCCTGCTGAACACCAGACTCGTGGGACCGTCCCTGCGTTCGATCGCGGCGGCCCACGCCACCACCGATTCCTTGCTGTCGCATGGGCGCCAGACGTCCATGTTGGGCATCAGCCGCAGCGCGGCCAGGTGCTCGATCGGTTGATGCGTTGGGCCGTCCTCACCCAGTCCGATCGAGTCGTGTGTGAAGACGAAGATCGTTCCGATCCGCATGAGCGCCGCCATGCGCAGCGCGCTGCGACAGTAGTCGGAGAATGTCAGAAACGTGCCGCCATAGGGAAGGAAGCCGCCATGCAGCGCGAGGCCATTCATGATCGCGGCCATGCCGAACTCGCGCACTCCGTAGTAGAGATAATTGCCTCCCGAACGCGCCGTG
>JANPCY010000005.1:0-2489 GCA_031431175.1 Steroidobacteraceae bacterium
CCTTTTTCTCAAGGGCGAGATCGTGACGGGCGAGCAGGAAGTGCCTCTAGCGGTCCGCAACTCCGCGCTGCAACGCATCCGCGACCTGCCGGTCGTGTTCGAGCAGGTCGGCGACGTGTACGAGGCGCGTTTCGTTGAGCCGGGCGCGGCCGACCGTGAGATGACGCAGGTGATTGGTGGCATCGCCGCGGGCGCGAGCTACGTGGTCGAGCAGAGCTACGTCATTAAGGCGGATATCGACAAGGCCGGCGCCGAGCACTCGCACTGAGGTAATTAAATGGATCGCATCATCGAAACTTCGATTCACCGGCGCTGGGTCGTCCTGGCGCTCGTGCTGGCGGTCGCCGCCTTCGGCGTCTACAACTATCAGCGCTTGCCGATCGACGCCGTGCCCGATATTACCAACGTGCAGGTGCAGATCAACGCGGAAGCCGTCGGGTATTCCCCGCTCGAAGTGGAGAGCCGCATCACCTACACGATTGAGACGGCGATGACCGGGTTGCCGCAGCTCGACTACACGCGCTCGATTTCGCGTTACGGATTGTCGCAAGTGACCGTGGTCTTCCAGGACGCAACAGACATCTACTTCGCCCGGCAGGTCGTCAACGAGCGCATCCAGGAGATCCGCGGCCAGTTGCCGGCCGGCATCGATCCAACGATGGGTCCGGTGGCGACCGGGCTCGGAGAGATCTTCATGTACAGCGTTTCGGCGCAGCCAGGCGCGCGGACGGCTGAGGGGCAGGAATACACGGCGACCGACCTGCGCACGATCCAGGACTGGATTATCCGGCCGCAGCTGCGCCAGGTTCCCGGCGTCACGGAAGTCAACAGTATCGGCGGCTTTGAGAAGCAGTTTCACGTCACCCCCGATCCGGCACGACTGCTGTCCTATGGCCTGACGATCACCGACCTGAGCGCAGCGCTCGCCGCGAACAATGCGAATGTCGGGGCCGGTTACATCGAGAAATTCGGGGCGCAGTATCTCGTACGCACGCCCGGACAGTTAGCAGGGATCCCCGACATCCTCAGCATCGTCGTTGCGCGTCGCGAAGGCGTGCCAATTACCGTTGCCGATGTGGCGGGCATCGATCTCGGCAAGGAGCTGAGCACCGGCGCGGCGACCATGAACGGAAAGGAGACGGTGCTGGGCACCGCGCTGATGCTGGTTGGCGAGAACAGCCGCACGGTGAGCCAGCGGGTCGCCGAAAAGCTCACGGAGGTGCAGCAGACACTGCCGCCCGGGGTCATCGCACAGCCGGTCTATGACCGGACGAATCTTGTCAACAAGACCATCGGGACCGTGGCCGAGAACCTGGCGATCGGCGCCCTGCTCGTCATCGTGGTGCTGTTCACGATGCTCGGGAACCTGCGCGCGGCGCTGCTGACCGCGGCTGTCATTCCCCTCTCGATGCTGATGACCGTGATCGGCATGGTCGAGTACAGGGTAAGCGCGAATCTTATGAGTCTCGGCGCACTCGACTTCGGACTGATCGTCGACGGCGCGCTGATCATCGTCGAGAACTGCCTGCTGCGCATGGCGCAGGAGCAGCATCGCTTCGGCAGGGAACTCGCACGGCATGAACGCCTGCGCGTGGTGTCCGAGGCGACGCGCGAGGTCTGGCGCCCGAGCCTTGTGAGCGTCGTCGTCGTCGTGCTTGTGAACTTGCCGATCTTCGCGCTCGCCGGCATCGAGGGAAAGATGTTCCGGCCGATGGCATTCACGGTCGTCGTTGCCTTGATCGCAGCGTTGATCCTTTCCGTGACCTTTCTGCCGGCAGCCGTTGCGCTCTTCATGACCGGGCGAGTGGCGGAGAACGAGAACGCGATCGTGCGCGGCGCGAAGCGCGCCTATGCGCCAGCGCTGCAATGGGCCTTGCATCATCGGGGTCCGGTCGTGGCGGCGGCCGTACTGATGGTGCTGGGCTCGGCGTGGCTTGCGTCTCGCATGGGCGCGGAGTTCATCCCGCAGTTGAACGAAGGCGACATCGCCGTGCATGCGCTGCGCGTCACCGGCACGGGGGTCGAGCAGGCGGTCGGCATGCAGCAGCAGGTGGAAGCCGCCTTCAAGCGATTGCCTGAGATACAGACCGTGTTCAGCAAGATCGGCACTTCCGAGGTAGCGACGGATCCGATGCCGCCCCATGTCGCCGATACCTTCGTGATGATGAAGCCGGAGGATGAGTGGCCCGACCCCGACAAGCCGCATGCGCAGTTCGTGCGGGAGCTGGAACAGGCGGCGAATAGCGTGCCAGGCAACAACTACGAGTTTACTCAGCCGATCCAGATGCGCTTCAACGAACTCATCGCCGGCGTGCGCTCGGACCTGGGCGTCAAGGTGTTCGGAGACAACCTCGAAACATTGCTGCAACTCGGAAACCAGATCGAGCAGATTGTGGAGCCGATTCGCGGTGCGGCGGATCTCAAGGTGGAACAGGTGGCCGGGTTGCCGGTGCTGACGGTGCTCATCGACCGGCCCGCGCTGTTCCGGC
>JANPCY010000006.1:0-6868 GCA_031431175.1 Steroidobacteraceae bacterium
GGATTTCAGGCAACGGACTGCAGGAAGCTGACATGTACTCCATTGACCATAATGATCTTGGCACGCCGGCCCCCGCATCGACCGGGTCGGTGACGCTCGATATCGACGGCAGTACCGTCACGGTCCCGGCGGGAACTTCTGTCATGCGGGCCGCCGCGCTCGCAGGCGGTCATATCCCGAAGCTTTGCGCCACAGACACGCTGAAGGCCTTCGGTTCCTGCCGCCTGTGCCTGGTCGAGATCGAGGGCCGCAAAGGATTTCCGGCCTCCTGCACGACCGAAGTGACGGCCGGCATGAAGGTGCGCACGCAGTCGCCGCGGATCCAGAAGTTGCGGCGTGGCGTGGTCGAGCTTTATGTATCCGACCACCCGCTCGATTGCGCAGAGTGTCCGGCCAACGGTCATTGCGAGCTGCAGGATGCAGCCGCGGAACTCGGCGTCGAGGATTCGCGCTATGCGAATGGCGGGGCGACGCAGCGCGGTGTGAAGCAGGACGCCAGCAATCCCTATTTCGTGTTCAATCCGGATCTGTGCATCGTGTGTTCGCGTTGCGTGCGCGCCTGCGATGAAGTGCAGGGCACGCTGGCCCTCACGATCGAGGGCCGCGGATTCGGATCGCGTGTGTCGGCGAGCCAGCATCAGCCGTTCCTCGAGTCCGAATGCGTTTCCTGTGGTGCCTGCGTAGAGTCATGTCCGACGGCCGCCCTGACAGAGAAGTTACCGCTGGCCCTGGGAGCGCCCACCAAGGCAGTGACCACGACTTGCGGTTACTGCGGGGTCGGTTGCTCGCTGAAGGCCGAGGTCAAGGACGAGACGGTCGTCCGGATGGTGCCGAATCGCGCGGGCACCGCAAACAAGGGTCATGCCTGCGTGAAGGGACGATTCGCATTCGGCTATGCGACTCATGCCGACCGCGTGCGCCGCCCGATGATCCGCAAGCGCATCACGGATCCCTGGCGTGAGGTGAGCTGGGAGGAGGCGTTCAGTTATACCGCTTCCGAGTTCAAGCGCATCCAGCAGAAATACGGCCCGAATTCGGTCGGTGGCATCACTTCTTCGCGCTGCACGAATGAAGAAACCTTCCTGGTGCAGAAGCTTGTGCGCGCGGCGCTCGGCACCAACAATGTCGACACCTGCGCGAGGGTCTGCCACTCGGCGACCGGCTATGGGCTGAAGCACACGCTAGGCGAGTCGGCGGGCACGCAGGCCTTTACATCGGTCATGAAGGCGGACGTGATCGTCGTGATCGGCGCCAATCCGACCGACGGGCACCCGGTCTTTGCGTCGCAGCTCAAACGTCGCCTGCGCCAGGGCGCGAAACTGGTCGTCATCGATCCGCGCGTGATCGACCTGGTGCGCACGCCCCACATCGAGGCGACCGCACACCTGCAACTGCGACCCGGCACCAATGTGGCAGTCATCAATGCGCTCGCGCATGTTGTCGTCACCGAGGGCCTCGCGAATGACGCCTATGCCGAGGAGCGCTGCGAAGTCGACACCTATCGGAAGTGGAAAGCTTTCGTCGCGGATCCGCGGAACTCTCCGGAGGAGACGGAGGCTGTCAGCGGCGTGCCGGCGGCGCTGGTACGGACCGCCGCCCGCATCTATGCCGCCGGTCCGAACAGCGCGATTTACTACGGGCTGGGGGTGACGGAACACAGTCAGGGCACGACCATGGTCATGGGTATCGCAAATATTGCGATGGCCACGGGAAATCTCGGTCGTGAAGGCGTGGGTGTCAGTCCGTTGCGTGGCCAGAACAATGTGCAGGGTGCCTGCGACATGGGATCTTTCCCGCACGAATTCAGCGGCTACCGTCAGGTGTCGGACGCTGCGACGCGCAGCCTGTTCGAAGGCGCCTGGAATGCAAGGCTTGCGAGCGAGCCGGGCCTGCGCATACCGAACATGTTCGAGGCCGCGCTCGATGGCAGTTTCCGCGCGCTCTACATCCAGGGCGAGGATTTCGTCCAGTCCGACCCGAATACCAATCACGTTGTTGCCGCGCTCTCGGCCATGGAATGCGTGGTCGTCCAGGACCTGTTCCTGATCGAAACGGCGCGCTACGCGCATGTTTTCCTGCCCGGCTCGACTTTCCTCGAGAAAGACGGAACCTTCACCAATGCCGAGCGGCGCATCTCGCGGGTCCGAAAGGTGATGGAGCCGCTCGCAGGTCTCGCGGACTGGGAAATCACGATGCAGTTGTCCCGGGCGCTGGGCTACCCGATGCATTATTCGCATCCCTCCGAGATCATGGACGAAATCGCGCGCCTGACGCCGACCTTTCATGGCGTCAGCTACGAGAAGCTTGAGCGCCTTGGCAGCATTCAATGGCCCTGCAACGATGCGGCACCGGACGGCACGCCCACGATGCACGTCGGGGCTTTCGTGCGTGGCAAGGGCAAGTTCTACCTGACCGAATACGTGGCGACGTCTGAGCGCAGCACCAGCCGCTTTCCATTGCTCCTGACCACGGGACGCGTGCTGTACCAATACAATGTGGGCACGCAGACCCGTCGCACGGAGAATCTTTCCTGGCAGGAGGAGGACCGCCTCGACATCCATCCGGATGACGCCGAAGACCGGGGCATCGCGGATGGCGACTGGGTCGGAGTCACGAGCCGCACCGGCGACATGGTCATGCGCGCCGTCGTCTCCCGGCGCATGACGCCGGGCGTCGTCTACACGACATTCCATTTCCCGGAGTCCGGCGTCAACCTGGTGACCACCGAGAACTCCGATTGGGCGACGAACTGCCCGGAATACAAGGTGACGGCCGTCGAGGTTGTCAGGGTCGGGCAGCCTGAGGCCTGGCAGGAGCGCATTCGCGCCGAGCGTAGCGCGCAACGCAGCCCGGCGTTGCCGACCGCCTGAAACCATCGCGATGAATGTTGAACGACTCGTCGCGATGGTGAATGACATCGCAGCATTCTTCGCCTCTGAACCGGACGCGGACGCTGCCGCGGAGCAGGTGGCCTACCACCTCCGGAAATTCTGGGAACCGCGGATGCGCGCCGAAATCCAGCGCTGCCTGGAGCAGGGTGGAGCGGGGCTAAGTCCGCTCGCAAGGCGCGGCGTCGAGCGGCTTTGAAGCGATCATCGCGCCTCAGAACAGATCGTCAGTTCGCATGCCCCACGCCGCGTCCCGGCGTCCACGGCACACTGGCTTCGTCAAGCTTGCGCTTCAGCGCAGCGAACTCGAAGTCAAGCAGCGTCTTGACCTGGGGACCGATCTCGCCGAAGTCGGCCTCGGCGATGGCCAGGCTGCTGCGGTGCGTCGAAGTCGGACCGTGCAGTGACGTGTACTCGCCGGCACTGGCGGCATCGATGCGGGCCTGCACCGGCACAGGGCCGGGGTCGCCCATCTCGTCGCGCATCTCGTTCTGCACGAGTCGGTCCTTCAGCCGCTGCCCTCGCTGGCCGATCGTGTTGGCTTCACGATAGAGTTCGGTGTAGGACGTCGAACGGGACAGCGTCGTCTTGATCGCCTTGATGGCTGCAACCAGCTCGTCGATGGCGGCAACGGAACCCTTCACGGCGCGGTCGAGCTCGTCGGTGCGACGTGAGAACGCCACACGGTCGGCCTGCGCCGCACCGGGGAGTGTCGGTTCGCGAATCGATACGACGTCGAAGGATTGCGACTGGCCGAGTTCCTCGACCTGGCCGTTGATGCGACGCGCGAGACTGACGCTGTAGCGGCCAGGTTCGACGACCACCCCCGCCGCTGGCGTATCGAAGGACGGCTCCTTCGGCTCCGGCACCCACGGCTCGAGCTGCGGGTAGCGCAGCTCCCAGGCCACGCGGTGGAAGCCGGCCTCGACCTTGCCTTCCAGATTGCGCACAACATTGCCGCTGGCATCGCGCACGATCAGCAGCATGGACGGCACATCTTCGAGTGCCTCTTCCGTCAGCGTGTTCCAGCCAGGAATGGGGGTGTCCTTGCCGGCCTTCTCCAGCGGTTTTTCCAGTTCGCGCCGCTGATCCTTCTTGTTCCGTATCGTTTCCGGCAGGTAGTAGGTGAATACGGCACCGTGCGGCGGGTTCGGGGTCTGGAAGAAGGCGTCTCCCTGGCTGCCGCGGCAATCCGGCGTGGCGCAGCCGAGCGGACGACGCGGCATGTACCAGCGCGCGAGGCGCACCGGAAACAGCATCGTGTCCTTCGCGAGCATTTCGCCGCTCACCTGGCGCAACGGCGTGTAGTCGTCGAGCACATAGAAACCGCGACCAAATGTCGCGCCGACCAGGTCGTTCTCGCGCCGCTGGATTGCCAGGTCGCGGAACGCGATGGTCGGCACGCTCCCGGACAACTTGATCCACTTGCCACCGCCGTCGACGGTGAAGAACACGCCAAACTCGGTGCCGGCGAACAGCAGGCCCGGCTTGACATGGTCCTGTACGAGCCGCCAGACGATGTGCCGGTCTGGCAGGTCGCCCCGGATGCTCTGCCAGGACCGCCCGCGATCACCGCTCTTGTAGACATACGGTGCGAGATCACCATCCTTGTGATGGTCGACGACGACATAGACGGTATCCGCGTCGTGCAGGTCGGCCTTGATGTCGTTGACGAAAAAGAAATCCGTAACGCCCGGCAGTTTGTTGACCCTGCGCCAGTTCTGGCCGCCATCCTCGCTGACCTGGATCAGGCCATCATCCGTGCCGGCGTACAGCAGTCCCGCGACGAGCGGTGATTCAGCGAGCGACGTGATCGAGCCGTAATTGGACATCGCATACAGGTCCCACGGCGCATCGAAGCTCCAGGCCCGGCCCATCAGCGACTGCCTGAGTCGGTCCAGCCCGCGCGACAGGTCGCCACTGATGCTGCGCCACGAGTCGCCGCGATCGTCGCTGCGCCAGAGGCGCTGGCTCGCGAAGTACAGCCGCGCAGGATCGTGCGGGCTGATGAGGATCGGTGCGTCCCAGTTGAAGCGCTCGGCCGGTTCGCCGCGTTCCGGCTGTGGCTGGATGTCAGTCGACTCACCCGTGCGCCGGTCGTAACGTGTCAGATACCCCTGCTGCGCTTCCGCATAAACGATATCGGCATTGCTCGGGTCGGCCGCCGGCTGGTGGCCGTCGCCGCCCCGGATGGCGGACCAGTCGGAATTTCTGACGCCGTTGGCGTTCATGGTGCGCGAAGGCCCGCCCTGCGTGTTGTTGTCCTGCGTGCCACCGTAGACGTTGTAGAACGGCTCGTCGTAGTCAACCGCCACTTTGTAGAACTGCGTGACCGGCAGATTGGCAACGAAACGCCACTTCTCACCTGCATCAAGGCTTTCATAGATTCCGCCGTCGGTCCCGACGATCAGGTAGGTCGGGTCGTCGGCATCAAACGCCATTGCATGATGATCGCCGTGCTTTGGATCGGACTCGAGCTTCGCAAAGGTCTTGCCGCCGTCCCTGGTGACGCGCATCTGCACGTCCATCTGGTAGACGCGGTCGAAAACGTGCGGGCTCGCGAAAATCTCCTGGTAGTAATGCGGCCCGGTCCCGCCTGAAAGATAATCGTTGCGCTTTTCCCAGTTCTCACCGCCGTCGGCCGAACGCCAGAAGCCCCCGGTGCGGCGTGCGAGCTCAATCGTCGCGTAAATGACGTCCGGTTGCTGCGGCGAGATGGCCAGGCCGATCTTGCCCATGGCTTCTTCAGGCAGGCCCTTGGTCAGTTCGCGCCAGGTTGCGCCCGCATCGGTCGACTTGTGGATGCCGGATTCCGGGCCGCCGTCCATCAGCGCGGGGACCTTGCGCAGATGCTGCCAGGTGCTGGCGTAAAGCACGTCGGGATTGCGCGGATCCAGGTGCACTTCGTTGACACCCGTGTAGATTCCGCCGCCGAGAATCCTTGCCCAGGTCTCGCCATCATCCGTGCTCTTGTAAAGGCCGCGATCGCCGCCGGGCGACCAGAGCGGACCTTGTGCAGCGGCGTAGACGATCTTTGAGTCGCGTGGATCGATGCGGATCATGCCGATGTGCTCGGATTTCCCGAGCCCCATGCGCTTCCACGACTTGCCTCCATCCAGGCTGCGATAGATACCATCGCCATAACCCACGTGCCGGCCGCTGACGTTTTCGCCAGTACCGACCCATACTGTGTCCGGGTCGTTCGGGTCCAGTGTGATGCAGCCGATCGAATACGAATCTTCCGAATCGAACACCGGCTCCCAGGTCGTACCGGCATTGACCGCCTTCCAGACACCGCCGCTGCCCACGGCGACATAGCGGATGCTGCTGTTCTTTGGATGCAGGACGATGTCGGAGATGCGCCCGGACATGAACGCCGGGCCGATGCTCCTGAGCTCCAGTCCCCTGAATGTATCTTCGTTAAGGCCGGGATCGGCCTTCGCGGGTTCGTCACTCTCGGCAAGCGACAAACCCGGGATGATCAGGGCGAGAGGCCAGATCCTGCTGAGCAGACGCATGGGAGTACCCATTTTGTTTTGTTCAGCCGCCCGTCGCGAATCCGGGCCTGCCGCCCTTCATCGCATCGCGGACCTGGCTTTCCGAGCGATGCCGTACGCGGCTATAGACGCCCCGGCCTGAGCCGCGGACCGTCATCACGAGCTGCCACAGGTGCAGTTGCTCGGCCTTGAACGCGGCTTTCGACGACATCAGGTAGTAGTTCCACATGCGGTGGAATCGCTCGTCGAATGCCCGCGCGGTCTTCAGCGACCGGATCCGGTCCCAGTTTGCGTTGAAGCGGTCGTACCAGGCCTGCAGCGTCGGGACGTAGTGGTGACCGTAGTTCTCCCAGTCCTCGACCACGAAGTAACCCTCGGTTGCCGCAGCCAGCTGGTCCATGGACGGCGCCATGGAATTGCGGAAGATGTACTTTTCCATCCAGGGATCCACGATCGGTAATTGCGAGCGAACCACGGTCGTGG
>JANPCY010000007.1:0-1795 GCA_031431175.1 Steroidobacteraceae bacterium
GGCCACGGAGGGTGGCATCGAACTCGCGCTGTTCCACGGCCGCGGCGGCACCGCAAGCCGCGGCGGCGGACCACTTGACCGGCTGGTCTCGAGCACACCTGCCGGCGCCATTCATGGCCGGCTACGCGCCACCGAGCAGGGCGAGGGCATCAGCAATAGCTACGGCTTGCGGCGGATTGCGCTGCGCACCTTCGAGAAGGCCCTGTTCGCAGTGATGCAGGATCACACCGGCTCGAACAGCCTGGCCGCATTGGCAGAAGACCAACTACCGCTGATGCGCCGCATCGCCGAGGCCAGCCGCACGCGCTACCGGGCGCTCGTCTACGAAGACCCCGAGTTCCAGCGCTATTTCCGCGACGTCACGCCCATCGATGTGATCGAACGGATGCAGATCGGCGGGCGAGTCGCGCATCGCGAGGGCAGCGGTATCGAGGCGCTGCGCGCAGTTCCATGGGTGTACGCCTGGACCCAGAGCCGCCATTCGCTGCCCGGCTGGTTCGGTGTGGGGAGCGGTCTTGATGCAGCCGCAAGAGAACTTGGAGCCGAGCGGCTCGCGAGGGCCTGGTCGAACTGGCCATTTTTCAAGAATCTGCTCGATGACGTGGAAATGGAACTGGTGCGTGCCGATCTCGAGATCGCCGCGCATTACGATGCATTGGCGACCGGCCCGGCCGCCGGAATCATCGAGGCAATCCAGCGCGAGCATGCGCTTGCGAAGCGCTGGATCACCTGGATCAAAGGCGAAGTCGATCTGCTCGACAGCCGGCCGCAGATGCAGCGGTCCGTGCTGCTGCGCGCGCCTTATCTCGATCCGATGCACCTGATGCAGGTCGATCTGTTGCGTCGCTGGCGGGCCGGCGGTGGCGCGGACCGCGAGCTCTTCGATGCGCTGCTGGCAAGCGTCACCGGCATTGCGCTCGGGCTGCAGGCGACCGGCTGACATGGCGGAACTGATGACACTGACGACGCCGGGGAAAAGCGTCTGCGTGTATTGCGCATCGAGCCAGGCCTGCGATGCGCTATATCACGAAGTGGCGCGGCGCCTGGGCGGCCTGCTCGCAAAGGCGGGACGGACGATCGTTTACGGAGGAGGCCGCCTGGGCTCCATGGGGGCGCTGGCCGAGGGCGCACTCGCAGCGGGCGGACGGGTAGTCGGCATCATTCCGAGATTCATGCAGGACCTGGAATGGGGTCACGATGAATTGTCTGAACTGCACGTCGTCGAGGACATGCGCACGCGCAAGCACGAGATGCTGACCCGCGCCTCGGCAGTGATCGCGCTCGCGGGCGGCACCGGGACACTCGAGGAACTTCTGGAAGCGATGACGCTGAAGCGGCTCGGGCTGTTCCTGGGACCGATCGTGCTCGTCAATACGCAGGGCTACTACGATCCGCTGCTGGCCCAGCTTTCCGCCGCGATCGATGGCCGCTTCATGGATGACCGCCACGGCGGCCTCTGGTCGGTCGTGACGGAACCGGATGCCGTGCTGCATGCGATCGAGACGGCGCCGGAATGGAGCCCGGCGAATCGCGATTTCGCAGTCGCCCGCTGATTCGGATAAAATTTCCACATGAACAACGAACGACCCGGCGATCCCGGAATGGACTCCACGGCCCTCTATCGCGAGGACATCTTCACCGACCAGCGCGTGGGCACGATCCGGCGCATGACACCAGTGAAATCCGACGGCGGCGACGACGCGTCGCGGCCGGTTCTTTTCATCGGCCAGGCGACGGTCATGACACCGATGGGATCGCTACCGCTGTCATTCGAGCTGGATGCGGCGAGTTTGGC
>JANPCY010000008.1:0-5823 GCA_031431175.1 Steroidobacteraceae bacterium
GAACACCTCGTTCAACTGCTTTGTGCTGTGAAACGTGCTGCATAGCACGAGGTGTGACAGATTCTCCTGATACTTGAGCGCATACGCCTGTGCGAGGACACCGCCGTAGGAATGCCCGAGTAAATTGATCTTGCCGAGGGCAAGCGCGACGCGGACGTCTTCCAGGTCCTCGACCATGTTGTCGACGGTGTAGCCCGACGGATCCTCCAACTTCTGCGAACGTCCGGAACCGCGTTCGTCGATGAAGATGAGGCGGTTGGTTCTCGCAAGCGGGAGCAGATACGGGAGGAAGTAATCGTGCGAGGCACCGGGTCCGCCGTGGACGACGACGAGCGGGTCGCCGGAGCCGATGACTTTGTAATAAATCAGCACGCCGCTGGCGTCGACGAAGCCTTCCTCGACCTTGATGACGTTGGAAGATATCGGGCTGGGGCCGCCGCGGCTGCCACAAGCTGTGACGGCGACGATGGCGGCGAGAACAGCAAAGACGATCAGGATTCGTATCATGAAGGGTCTCCTTCGGATTGCCGGGCCACAGTCTGCTGCCGCGTCACGTCGGCCGCATCATCAATGTAGTTTCTCACGCGACGACCAGAGAGGTACACGGGGGGGTATAGGACAAACAAAGGCCCTGATTTCCGTTCGGGCTGGAGGTCGGGCTATTCGAGTGGAGCTGGGCGGTTGGCCCGGGAGCCAAGGACCCCGCGACCGGATCGACTTCCTGTTCAGCATGCGGGGATGGCCGGCCGGCGCGAGCCGGCGCCTGCAGTCGAGCTATCATGGTGCCCTCGAGAGAATCAGGAGTTCCGCGATTCCCGACATCAATCGTGCACGCGCTGCGTTCGATCGCGCTGTCACGTTCCTCCGCGCCGGAGACGGCGTGATGGCTGAGCAGCTTTGCCGCGGAGCGCTGCTGGATTTTCCCGGCGAACCCAATTTTCTGTCGCTGCTCGGCGCGGCGCTGAATCGCCAGGGTCGTGGAGAGGAGGCCGAACCGTTGCTGCGTCGCGCCCTTGAAGAGGAGCCGGGCTACGCCAAGGGTCACGAAGAACTGGGTCGCAGCCTGCTGTACCTTGGCCGGTTCGAAGAGGCCATCGAGCGGCTGCGCCGGGCGCTGGAGCTCGATCCAGAACTGCAATCGGCGCAACTGGCGCTGGTGCAGGCGTTGACCGAGGCGGGTCGTGCAGAGCAGGCAGATGAGCTGATGCAGGCATTCTTGCGCGCCGATCCGGCCCGCGAATTGATTGCGCAGGCGGCGGAGCATCACCGCGCGGGACGCCTCGAAGACGCTGAGGCGATTTACCGCGAAATCCTGCGTCGCGATCCGCGCAATCTTGAGGCATTGCGGCTGCTGGCATTGATCGCGATGAAGACCGAGCATTACGGTCAGGCCGAGAGTTTGCTGAAACGGACGGTCGAGATTGCGCCGGACTTCCTCGCCGCCTGGATCGACCTGAGTCGCGCGCAGCTGGAGCGCCTGGATTTGCAGGCTGCTCTTGCCAGCATCGAGCGCGCCGTTCAGCTCAACCCGCGTTCGGCCAACGTGCATATCAACCTTGCCAACGTTCAGGCCCGCTCAGGCCATCACGACCAGGCCATCGCGACCTATCGCCGGGCGATCGAGCTTGGCCCCGACCTGCCCGGCGGCCATCTTGGATTGGGCAATACACTGAAAACCGTCGGCCTGCAGGCCGAGGCCATCGAGGCTTACCGCCGCGCCACCACGATGCGCGCGGATTTGAGCGAGGCGTGGTGGAGTCTTTCCAACCTGAAGACCTTTCGCTTTGAGGACCAGGAAATCGAGGCCATGCAGCGACAGCTCGAAGCGCCGGAAATATCCGACGAAGCCCAGGTGCAATTCTGCTTCGCGCTGGCCAAGGCCCACGAGGATCGCGGCGACTATGCGCGCGCGTTCGAGCTGTACGAGCGCGGTAACCGCACACGGCGCGCACAGGAGAGTTACGACCCCGTTGAGACGGAAGCCATCAACGAGCGCATCATGAAGGTATTCGACGCTGAGTTCCTTGCGCAACACGCCGGGTGCGGGCACCAGGACCCGGCGCCGATCTTCGTAGTCGGCCTTCCGCGCTCCGGCTCGACCTTGATCGAACAGATCCTCGCGAGCCACTCCAAGGTCGACGCGACCCACGAATTGCCCGAGGTGGGCCGGCTCATACAGCAGATGAACCGCAAGCGAGGCGACAGGATCACCTACCCCGAGGCGGTGCGCGATTTTGCCGCTGAGAGCTGGGCTGCGCTGGGCCGAGCGTACATCGATCAAACCCGCCAGCATCGCCGCGATGCCCCGTATTTCATCGACAAGATGCCGAACAATTTCGCGAGTATCGGGCTGATCAACCTGGTGCTGCCGAATGCCAAATTCATCAATAGCCGGCGCCATCCGCTCGACACCTGCTTGTCCTGCTACAAGCAACTGTTCGCCAAGGGTCAGCCGTTTACCTATGATCTGATGGAGCTCGCCGAGTATTACCTGCAGTACGACCGCATGATGGCGCATTGGCATGCCGAGCTGCCCGGTCGGGTGCTCGATGTACAGTACGAATCCGTGGTGGCGGACCTTGGCGCCGAAACGCAACGCCTGCTCGAATTCTGCGGGCTCCCCTGGGAGGATGCGTGTCTGCGCTTTTACGAAACGGAGCGCGCCATACGCACCGCGAGTTCTGAACAGGTGCGCCGCCCGATCTACAGTGACGCGATCGGTTTCTGGCGGCACTACACGCGGGAACTCGCCGGCCTGATCGACATTCTTGAGCCGGTACTGTCGACATTGCCGGTCGGGCAGCGATTGTAAACGGGCCCCCGCGTGTCATGCGGCGGCCAAGCGCGACACTGGTTCCCCATGCGGGGTGGATTCGGCCCAAGAGTTAGTCTATTGTCGGGGTGATCGGTATTTCCGGTAGGGGGGTGTATGAGCTCGCAGGTCAACGTCAAAGTCAAAATGCCGGTGAGCAAGGTGGCGTACGCCGTCTCGGTCGCCCTGGCCGGCAGCTACGCGCCCAGCCTCATTGCCCAGACCCAGGCCGTCGGACTCGAGGAGATTATCGTTACGGCGCGCAAGCGCGAGGAATCCCTGCTCGACATCCCGCAGGAAATACAGGCGATCGGCCAGCGACAGATCGAACGAGCCAATCTGAACAGTATTGACGATTTCGCGCGTTTTGTTCCCAGCTTGAGCTACACCACTTTAACCCCCGGTCGTGGCGCGATTTATTTTCGTGGCGTCGCCGACGATTCATCCTCGTTTATTGCCGACTCCTCTGCCGCGATTTATCTCGACGAACAGCCGCTGACCCAGAGTTCGCTTACGCCGGAAATCCGACTGGTCGATATTGAGCGCATCGAGGCGCTGCCCGGGCCGCAGGGCACGCTGTATGGTTCCAGCTCGCAGTCCGGTACCTTGCGTTACATCACGAACAAGCCGGATCCGAAGGCCTTCGAGTCGACCGTCAGTCTCGACGGAAATTCCGTCCAGGACGGAGACCAGGGCTACGACATCAGCGGTGTGCTGAACTTGCCTTTGAGCCAGAATCTTGCCATCCGGCTGGTCGGTTTCACGGCACGCGACGCCGGCTTCATCGACAATGTGCTGGGCCGCAGCCTCGGCAGTACGCCCACCAGTGGGTTTGACAACGCCGATGTCGTCGGCAAGGACATCAACAGCGTCGACTATTCGGGCGGCCGTGCTGCGCTGCGCTGGCTGGCCAACGATGCATGGACTGTCGATGCCGGCCTGGTCTACCAGAAGTTGAAGGCCAACACCTATTCGGAAGACAACGTGCTGCGCTCCGGTCGCGAGCTCGAGGTGGTGCGCTTCCTCGACGAGAGCCGAAGCGACGAATGGGGCCAGGTTTCGGTCACCTTGCAGGGCAACCTCGGCTGGGCGCAGTTCACGTCGGCGACCAGCTACTTCACACGCTCGATCGCATACCACCAGGACAACACCGACTACACCTTCTATCTGAGCCAAGCCTTCGGTGCTTACTACGCCAACTACGATCTTGGCCCGGATCCACACGGCCTCGGTTGGAATGACACCGACTCTGCGCAACGTGTCGCCCAGGAATTCCGCCTGCAAGGTGCTACCGGCAAGATGAACTGGCTGGCAGGCCTGTTCTACGAGCGCATTCACGGCGGCTACAATTTCATTAGCCAAATCGAGGATTACGAAAACTCGCCGTCATTCGACTTCTGGGCGACGTACTACGATGTGCAGCCTGGAACGACCGACAACGCGTTTTACCGTTCGAATAACAACCAGATCACCGAGCAGTACGCCGCATTCGGCGAATTGGGTTTCTCGTTGAGCGATCGCTGGACGTTTACCGCGGGTCTGCGCTGGTTCGATCACACCCGCACACGCAACTATTTCATTCAGCAACCGAATCATCATTTTACTGCGAACCTCGGTGCCGCAAAACATTCGACCAGCGATTTCACCAAAAAGTTGAGCTTGCAATACCGCGTCAGCGACAGCTCCATGGTTTACGCGCTTTTCTCGGATGGTTTCCGTGCCGGCGGTCGCAATGTCGTGCGATCTGGCACGGTACTGCCGGCCGATTATGACCAGGATTTCCTCGACAACTATGAGCTTGGCCTCAAGAGCCGCTGGTTCGACGACCGCATTGCCTTCAACGTCACGACGTTCAAGATGAAATGGAAGGACTACCAAGTCGAGGTCGTCGATCCGGGCCCGCTTTACGCCGTACTGGTCGCGAACGTCGGCGATGCGGAGATCGAAGGCCTCAGTGCTGAATTCAGCGCACGGTTATGGGACTCTCTCGACTTCGGACTTAACGTGCAATTCATTGACCCGAAGACCACCACCGACAACGCGATTATCGGCACCGCCAAGGGCACGCGATTGCCATTCTCGCCGAAGGACAAGGGCGCCGTCTGGCTCGAGTACACTCACCCCAGGGAGTTCGCGGGCGGCAAGTTCTACGGTCGTTTCCAGTGGACCT
Organism: Steroidobacteraceae bacterium; assembly: GCA_031431175.1. Taxonomy (GTDB): domain Bacteria; phylum Pseudomonadota; class Gammaproteobacteria; order Steroidobacterales; family Steroidobacteraceae; genus SCUD01. The sequence continues at coordinate 4,983 of JANPCY010000008.1, forward strand.
ACAGTGGCAACTCGCTGAACGGCGTCTTTACCCCACGCGTCCAGCCAACCTATCAAATCTCCGACGTGAAGTTCGGCTTCGAGGCCGACGATTGGGAGATCTATGCCTACGTCGATAACCTCTTCAACGAACGGGCCATCCTGTTCAATCAGGACAGTGCGCCTCCTGGGACGATCACGATCAATACGCCGCGTTTGTGGGGTATCGGTTTCTCGAAGAGCTGGGGCGGCAGCTGAGCTGCCAGGAAGATAGGAGAGAAAACATGAAAAGGCATCGATTCCCGAGACTACGCAGGCTCGCGATCCCTGCCAGTTTGATGCTTGCACTTCAGATCCTGCCGGCCGTACCCGTCGCAGCGCAGGACGCAGTGGTGGCAGATTCAAAGCATTACAAGGTGGAATTTGAGAATGAGGATGTGCGGGTACTGCGCATTACCTACGGCGCACACGAGAAGTCGGTAATGCACGATCATCCAGCGAACGTGGCCGTGTTGCTGACGGATACCAATGGGAAATTCACGTTGCCTGACGGAAAGATAGTCGGCGAACCCATGAAGGCAGGAACCGTGCTATGGGACGCCGGCGGTAAACACCTGCCGGAGAACATCGGCGACCAGCCGTTCGAACTGATTGTCGTGGAACTGAAAGGCAAGCGCACAACGACCGAGTGAAGCCATTCGGTTTTCTGATTGGTGAACACGAGCCCCGGCAGACTGCTGCATAAGAGGGAGACGCACATGCCCATCGCTGCCTTCAATAGCGTAACCGACGGACTCGATCCAAATCGACGAAACCGCGAGCACTTCGTTGCGAATACAAACCTGGATGATGATGGCCCGTGG
>JANPCY010000009.1:0-2371 GCA_031431175.1 Steroidobacteraceae bacterium
GTGAACTCATCGTATTCCAGAGCGCGCAGTAACGCGGCGTCGAGGCGCTGCAGCAGTTGCATCAGCGTTTCGCCCTTGCGGCGCTGCAGTGCCGCTTGCATGTTGTGGTCATCGCTGGCAACAGCGGCGCATTGGATCGGACCGGTTTCGCCCACCGAAATCTGTCCACCGCCGTGCAGCACGAACTCTTCGAGATTGGGGAACGGTGAGTTTGGGTCGGCCGCAGTCGATGCCGCTCTCGGCACGCGAGGCTTGCCGGTCTGGCTGGTCAGGCCGCGTCGCGCAGGGCCGGTTCGGCGAGGTGTTCGGCGACGTGCCATGGCAGCAACTCATTGATGCGGTTGATCGGGTGCTCGGCGATGCGCTCGAGCACGTGGCGCAGGTAGGCCTCCGGGTCGAGATCGTTGAGTGTGGCGGTGCCGAGCAGCGTGTAGATCGCGGCGGCGCGCTCGCCGCCGGAGTCGGCGCCGGCGAACAGCCAGTTCTTGCGCCCAAGCGCACAGGTGCGCAGCGCCCGCTCGGCCGCGTTGTTGTCGATCTCGAGTCTGCCATCGTCGCGGTAGCGCGTGAGCGCGGCCCAGCGCGACAGTGCGTACTTGATCGCGCCGGCCAACTCGCTCTTGTTCGACAGCGTCGCCAGTGTGGCGTGCAACCAGCCGTGCAGGGACTCGAGCAGCGGACCGACGCGTGCCTGGCGCGCTGCCGCTCGCTCAGCGGGCGGCCGGCCGCGGATCTCGGCTTCGATCGCGTATAACTCACCGATCCGGGCGAGCGCCGCCGCGGCCAGCGGCGAGGCCTGCGCGACGTACAGGTCGTAGAACTTGCGGCGTACGTGCGCCCAGCAGGCCGCTTCCTGGATCCGCGCGCCGTACAGTCGCTCGAAGCCGGCATAGCCGTCGGCCTGCAGGATGCCGGTGAACGAGGCGAGGTGCTGCTGGGGTCGCTCGCCCTTGCGATCGGGCGAGTAACGGAACAGTACCGCCGGTGGATCCTGGCTCGCGGCCGGTCGATCGTCGCGCACATAGGTCCACAGGCGCCCGGTCTTGGTGGTGCCGCGGCCCGGGCACAGCACCGGCACCGGCGTGTCGTCGGCGTGCAGCTTCTCGGCGGCGAGCACATGACGGCCGATCGCCGCGACCAACGGCGCCAGCAAGGCACTGGCCCCGCCGACCCAGTCGGCGAGCGTGGAGCGATCGAGCTCAACCCCTTCGCGGGCGTAGATCTCGCTCTGCCGGTACAGCGGCAGGTGATCGGCGTACTTGGCGACCAGCACGTGGGCGAGCAAGCCCGGGCCGGCGCGACCCCGCGCGATCGGCCGTGACGGTGCCGCCACCTGTACGATCGACTGGCAATGGCCGCAGGCGAACTTCGGGCGCACGTGGCGGATCACCTTGAAGCGCGCCGGCACGTACTCGAGCACTTCGCTGACGTCCTCGCCGAGCGGCCTGAGCTTCCCGCCGCAACCAGGACACTCGCAGGCCGCCCGATGCACCTGCTGCTCGCGCGGCAAGTGCGCGGGCAGCGGACGGCGCACGGGCTGCGCCCGTTGCGGCGTCACTATCGGCGCCGTATGGACCGGCAGTGCCGCCTCGCTCGCTTCGAGCTCTTCGAGCGTCAGCTCGAGCTGGGTGATCTGTTGATCGAGTCGTTCGGAGGAGCGACCAAACAGCATCCGGCGCAGCTTCGCGAGCAATAGCTTGAGCTGTTCGATCTCGAGGTCACGCGAGCGCAGTTGCAGCTGCGCGACCTCGAGTGCCTCGCGACCGGCGACCACCAGCCGCTTCAGGCTCTCAATGTCGTCGGGCAGATCGTCACTGCGCGGCATGTTGGCAGTGTACCGCGATGCAATGATCAATGCACGCGAAAGTACTATAAATATAGGCCTTTCCGCATCACTCACGCCGCTAGCTGCGGCGCCTGCGTGCGCCGCGGACGGCGCCAATCGATCCCTTCGAGCAACATCGACAGCTGCGCGGGCGTCAGGTGCACGGTGCCGCTCGCTGCTTGCGGCCACACAAAGCGCCCGCTCTCCAGGCGCTTGGCAAACAAACACAGGCCGTCACCGTCCCACCATAAAATCTTGACCCGATCACCGCGCCGCCCGCGAAATACAAACAGCTGACCCGAGAACGGATCCTCGGTCAGCCGGGTCTGCACCAGTGAAGCGAGCCCATCAAAGCCGTTGCGTAAATCCGTCGTACCGCAGGCGAGCCAGACGCGGACAGCGCTCGGTAATCCGATCATTGGCTCGCCGCCAACACCTCGCGCAGCATCTCGGCATCGACGATCCCGCGGACTCGAACCAGACGGTTGGCCAGATCAATCTCAATCATGCCGTCGGTGCTCACCGCGTTCATGCGTACCGCCGCAA
>JANPCY010000010.1:0-1638 GCA_031431175.1 Steroidobacteraceae bacterium
GCGAAGACGACCCGATGGTCGAGCCGAATGTCATTCCGCTCGTCGATGTCATGCTGGTGCTGCTGATCGTCATGATGATCACGATTCCGGTGATGATCCATGCCGTGAAGATCGATCTGCCCAAGGAAGTCAACCGGCCGACCGAGACGAAGGCGGAGAACATCAATCTCTCGATCGATTTCGACGGCTCAATCTACTGGAACGACAACGGGGTCGACAGGGATGCACTGTTGAATTACGTGCTCCAGGAGGCCGTCAAGGACCCGCAGCCGGAGGTCCATATCCGCGCCGACAAGCGGGCACGCTATGAGTACGTAGCCGACACCTTGTTCGTCCTGCAGCGTGGCGGCATGCGCAAGGTGGGTTTCATCGCAGAACGGCCCAAGGGCGAATGAGCGCGCCGTCGGCGCAGCCTGGTTGACATGACAGGGCCCGCCACGGCGGGCCCCGTTTTTTGGCGGGAGGAGTCGCTGAACGCGGGCTGAACCGGGGGATAAGTTTCAGGCGCCGGAACCCGCTGCCCCGGCCGCAGTCCACTTGACAGGGCGACGGCAAGACAGCCGGGCGGGTTATGGGTTATAAACGCGCCCTCGCAGGGAAACCTGCCGGACGGCGATCCGAGGTGGCGGACGATGAAGGCTCAGAGTTACAGCGCGCAGTGGATTATCGCGGTGGTTTCGGCAGCGGTGCTTGCCGCTGCATTACCTGCAACCGTGCGGGCGCAATACCAGTCGCCGCCGGCTCCGCAGGCCGACGTCGACAAGACTGCGACCAAGGAATCAAAGAAGAAGAAAAAGGCGGCGGAGGCCGTACCCGAGGCCGAAGCCGATTTCAGCCCGGAGTTTCGCAAGCAGGCCCCCAAGGTCCAGAAGTTTATCAACGAAAAACAATGGGCTGATGCCGTCGCTGCGCTGCCGGCACTGGAGGCCCTGCCGGGCCTGACACCGGACGACTTGAAGGTGCTTGCGATCTGGCGCTTGCAGGCGATGCAGGCCACCGGCGACATGGACGGACTCACGACCGCCATTGAGAATTACCTGGCCAAGGGATACGCCCAGCCCCAGGAAATCGGGCCGATGCACCAGCAGCTGGCCGCGTACTACAACGAAAAGAAGGACCGCGAGAAGACCGTCATGCATTACCGGCAGTTCATTGACGTGACACCGGATGCCGATATCGAGGAGGTCGCGACACTCGGGAAGCTGTATCTTCAGAGTTCAAATTACGGTGATTCTGCGATTTGGCTTGGCAAGGCCATCGAGCTGTCGAAGAGTCGCGGCGCAATACCCGGCGAAGCATTGTTCCAGCTGCGCGACCGCTGCTTTGTCGAGCTGAAGGACCAGACCGGGCGTCTGGAAAACCTCGAGGCGCTGGTCAGGTATTATCCGAACAAGGATTATTACAGCCGCATTGTCGCGATTTATCAGGTCGATACCAAGGACGATCGTACGGTCATGTTGAATGCCTATCGGGTCGCGGTGGCTGATCCGAGTGGCGGACTGGCGACGGTGGGCGGTTACCTCGGCTATGCCGACACTGCGCTTGTGGCCGGCAGTCCGGGTGAGGCGGCCAGGGGACTCGAGCGCGGCATGAAGGAGGGAATCGTGCCGAACGCGGGCAGCAACCAGGCAAGCTTGC
>JANPCY010000011.1:0-4799 GCA_031431175.1 Steroidobacteraceae bacterium
GCCTTCTTGCGTTTCCGTTCCTGGGTGGGCTTCTCGTAGAATTCCCGACGACGCAGTTCAGTCAGCACGCCGGCCTTTTCGCAGGCGCGCTTGAAACGGCGCAACGCGGCGTCGAAATATTCGTTCTCGCGGATACGGACACTCGGCATTCAAACCTCGTCTGAAGGGCGACCCCCCGGAGCTGCCGCGGGGAAAGGGCCCGGAATTGTAGTGATCTGCCCCCGGAAAATCAAAAGCATAGCTTCATGAAAGTCCTCGGAATCGAAACCTCCTGCGACGAGACCGCAGTCGCCGTCTACGACGGACTGCGCGGTCTTATGGCCAATCGCGTGTGGAGCCAGATCGAGCTGCACCGGCCCCACGGTGGCGTGGTGCCCGAGCTTGCTTCGCGTGAGCACGTTGAACGGTTGCTGCCCATGATCGAGGACTGCCTTCGAGACGCCGGGATTACTCCGCAAGCCATTGATGGCATTGCCTATACGGCGGGTCCGGGCCTGATCGGCGCGCTCCTGGTCGGGGCCACGGTTGCGCGCAGCCTCGGCTACGCCTGGGCTGTGCCGGTGGTCGGCGTGCATCATCTGGAAGGTCACCTGCTGGCGCCGCAGCTCGAACCCGGGGCACCGGATTTCCCGTTCATCGCGCTGCTGGTCTCGGGTGGCCACACGATGCTGGTTGAAGTCACCGGGCTCGGCCGCTACCGCATCCTCGGTGAAACCCTGGACGATGCAGCCGGCGAGGCCTTCGACAAGACCGCAAAACTGCTGGGACTCGGCTACCCGGGCGGGCCAGCGCTCGCCGGGCTCGCGGAATCGGGCCGTGACGGGGTGTTCAAGTTTCCGCGGCCGATGCTCGACCGGCCGGGCCTCGACTTCAGCTTCAGCGGCCTCAAGACCGCGGTTGTCGTGGCGCTTCGCGGCCGTACACTCGAGGCGCAGGAGCGGGCCGACGCCGCGCGCGGATTCGAGTCGGCAATGGTCGAGACGCTCGTCGCGAAGGCGCTGCGGGCCATGCGGCAGACCGGAATCCTGGCACTGGTTGTGGCAGGCGGCGTCGGTGCAAACCGGCGCCTGCGCGAGGAACTCACCGCCGCGGTCGCGGCGGCCGGCGGTCGCGTGCATTATCCGCGGCCCGAGTTCTGCACCGACAATGCCGCGATGATCGCGCTCGCCGGGCACGCGCGACTCGCGGCGGGTGAGCGCGAAGCGCTCCCGGTTCGCGCGCGAGCGCGCTGGCCACTGGACGATCTGGCTGCGCCGCGGCATTGAGAGGCAATGTGGACAAGATTTTCCTGACGTCGCTCTCGACCGAAGCCGTGATCGGGATATTCGATTGGGAACGTAAAATCCGGCAGCGGATCGAGATCGATCTCGAGATATCGCTCGACCTCGCCGCCGCGGCGAAAAGCGACTCCATTGACGACACGCTCAACTACAAGGCGGTTGCGAAGCGCGTGCTCGCCTTTGTCGAGGAGAGCCAATTCCAGCTCGTGGAAACGCTGGCCGAGCGCATCGCGGGCCTGGTGCTCGCGGAATTTCCGGTGGCAATGGTGCGCGTGACCGTGCACAAGCCAGGTGCAATCCGCAATTCCAGGGACGTCGGCGTGATCATCGAGCGCAGTCGGGATGCCTGAAGTCTTCGTCGCGGGCGGCAGCAACATCCGGCCGCGTGCCAATCTGCGTGAGGCCCTCGCGACGCTCGCCGCCTTCTGGCCGGGATTGCGCGTCTCGCGCGCCTGGTCAAACGCTGCGGTCGGGTTCGTGGGCGATGACTTCATCAATCTGGTTATCGCTTTCGAAACTGATGAGCCGTTCGCGCTGGTGCTGGAGCGCCTGAAAGAAGTCGAAGATGCCAGCGGACGTGAGCGCGGCGCGAAGAAATGGGCGCCGCGCACGCTGGATCTTGACCTGCTGCTGTACGGAGACCTGGTCGGGCAGTTTCCCGGCGCGACACTGCCACGCGCGGATCTCGCCGAACGCGCCTATGTGCTCGCGCCGCTCGCGGAGCTCGCGCCGGATCGCAAGCACCCGGTGCTTGGTGAATCTTTTGGCGTCCTGTGGAAGCGTTTTGACCGCAGCGCTCACGCATTGCGCGAAGTCTCGCTGGAAGGGAAGGACTGATGCGCCGGCTAGCGGTCTTCGCCGCCGATCAGGCGTCCGCCGTCTACCGCCAGCACCTGGCCGGTCACGAAGGGCGCATCGGTCGCGAAGAAGAGCGCAGCCTTTGCGATGTCTTCCGGGGATCCCGTGCGTTTCAGCGCCGTGCGCGCCACGATGCGCCCGCGCAATTCCTCGTCAACGCCGTTCTCGGGCCACATCACGGGTCCGGGCGCGATGGCATTAACGCGAATTTCGGGGCCGAGTTCGCGCGCGAGCGAATGCGTCAGCATCACGAGCCCGGCCTTGGCCGCGCAATAGACCGCGTGCTGCCCGAGCGGCCGCAGCGCGTGGATGTCCGCGATATTAATGATGAGTCCCTCGCGCCTGCGCAGCTCAGGCGCGGCGGCCTGGCAGAGAAACAGGGGCGCGCGCAGGTTGGTGCCAACCAGATCGTCGAATTGTGCCGGCGTGATTTTCCCGACCGGCGTCGGATAAAAAGTGGAGGCATTGTTGACGAGCACGTCGAGCGCGCCAAGCGTGCCGATGACGGAGACGGGCAGGGCCTCGAGCGCCGTCAGATCGGCGAGGTCGGCGCCGAATGCCGCTGCGGACGCCGGCCGCTCCGCGTTCATCGCGGCGACCAGCACACCGGCCTCGGCGGCGGAGCGGTGGTAATGCACCGCGACCATTGCGCCCCGGGCGTGAAAAGCCCGCGCAATCGCTGCACCGATGCGCCGCGCGCCGCCTGTGACCAGCACGATCTTGTCTGTGAGCGGCGGCATTGGGGCTGTGGACATTGCTTCAGGATTACCGGTGCGACCGGTTGGCGACGATACCATGGGCCGCGCGCCGCGCGATGCTGATCCCCGATTCGCTGCCGCCGCTTTCGCCCGCCGAAGCCGGGCACAGCGAACGCGTGGCTGGACACTTGCATTCGCTGATCGCGACGTGCGGCGGTTGGCTGCCATTCTCGCGATTCATGGACGCCGCGCTGTACGCGCCGGGTCTCGGCTATTACATGGCGGGCCAGGCCCGCTTCGGGGCCGGCGGCGATTTCGTCACGGCGCCGGAGATCTCGCCGCTTTTCGCGCGCTGCCTGGCGACCCAGGTCGCCGAGCTCTTGGAACGTGCGGGAGGTGGGGACCTGGTCGAGTACGGCGCCGGTAGCGGCGCCCTCGCTGCCGACCTGCTGCGGGCGCTGGCCGGGATCGATGCGTTGCCGCGCCGCTATCGAATCGTCGAAATCAGCGCGCCGCTTCGCGCCCGGCAACGGGCGCGGATCGCGCAGTTTCCCGAGCTGGTTCGCCGGGTCGAATGGCTGGACGGACCACCCGCCACGTCCTGGCAGGGCGTGGCGCTCGCGAATGAAGTTCTCGATGCGCTGCCGGTCGATTGCTTTCGTGCGGGGCGCAGCGGCTGTGAAGCCATCGGCGTAGCCGCTGCAGGCGCGGGATTCGACTGGCAATCGCGGCCGGCTGATGCGGCGCTCGCGCATGCGGTCGCGGCTCTCGGCATTGCCCTGGCTGATGGTTATGTATCGGAGTTACGGCCGATGTTGCCTGGCTGGATCGAGGCCGCGACCGTCACGCTCGGAAAAGGCGCGCTGCTTCTGATCGACTATGGCCTGCCGCGATCGCAGTACTACCATTCGTCGCGCGACGGCGGCAGCCTGTGCGCCTTCTACCGGCATCGACGCGTGGATGACGTGTTCGGGCGCGTGGGCTTGCAGGACCTGACGGCCTGGGTCGATTTCACCGCGGTAGCGGATGCGGCCGCCGCCACCGGCCTCGAAGTTGCGGGCTTTGCGACCCAGGCGCACTTCCTCGCCTCGCTCGGCATCGACCGCGAACTCGCTGCTGCGCTCGGAGCTGCGAACGCGCGTGAGGGTCTTGCGTTGAGCCAGGGGGCCTCGATGCTGCTGCTGCCCGGCGAGATGGGCGAACGCTTCAAGGTCATGGCCCTCACTCGCGGGATCGAAGGCACACTCACCGGCTTCAGCTTCCGCGACCTTTCCGCGAGCCTGTAAAGTGGTGCCATGAATCCGATACATGCCATCGTGCTGGCGATCGTGCAGGGGCTTTCCGAGTTCCTGCCGATCTCGAGTTCCGGTCACCTGATCCTGGTGCCGAACATCCTCGGCTGGCCGGACCAGGGGCTCGCCTTCGATGTCGCAATCCACGTCGGCACGCTCGCCGCGGTCATCGGCTACTTCCGTGTGCAACTCCTGCAGATGGCCCGCGCCTGGTTCGGCTCGCTCGCCGGCCGCGGTCTGACACCCGACGGTCGCCTCGCCTGGTGTGTCATCTTCGGCACCATCCCGGTGGGATTGGCGGGATTCGCTTTTGGCGATTTCATCGAACAGATGTTGCGCAACTCGCTGTTTGTTGCGGCGACGCTCGCGGGCTTCGGCATATTGATGTGGCTCGCCGACAGGCTGGGGGCACAACGCCGGGATGAATACACGGTCGGCTGGCGCGATGCGTTGCTGATCGGTTGCGCGCAGGCGCTGGCGCTGATGCCGGGCACGTCGCGTTCCGGCGTGACCATGACCATGGCGCGGGCGCTGGGACTGACACGCGTTGGCGCAGCGCGCTTCTCATTCCTGCTGGCGGTGCCGGGTATCGCAATGGCGGGCGGCTGGGAGTTCCTGCAGTTGCTGACTGGGCCGGGCGACGGCGCGAACTGGCCAATGATGGGCTTGGG
>JANPCY010000012.1:0-6140 GCA_031431175.1 Steroidobacteraceae bacterium
GTACTGCCGGGCGACTATGAATTGCTGGTCGAGACCGAGGGCTTCGCGCCGGCGCGGGTGCCAATCACGGTCGGCCGTGTTGCGGAGCAGCGCGTCGTCGTTGCGCTCGAGCGCTTGCCGGGAATCGTCGCATTCGACACGAGCGGCATTGACGCGACGCTCGCGGTGGATGGCGCAGCGCGTGGCAAACTGCCGGGCGAGTACGAACTTGGCGCAGGTACGCGCGAGCTGTTGATCCAGGCACCGCATTACGCCGAGCAGCGGGTCCGCCTCGAAGTCGTGGGCGGCGGCGTGCGCCAGACCCTGACCGTGAAGCTCGATCCGCTCTACGCCAAGCTTGCCGTGGCGAGCGTGCCAGAAGGCGCAATGGTGCTGGTCGATGGTCGCGAGCTTGGCCGCACGCCGCTTGCAACCGAGCTGGACGCCGGGCGCTATACGCTCGCGATCGAGCATCCGCAGTTTCGCCGCTTCGAGAATCCGATCACGGTGCGCGCGGGCGAACCGCTCGTGATCGGCCCGGTCGAGCTCGGCAGGCCGGACGGCACGATCATCGTGCGCAGCAATCCATCCGGCGCCGACGTCAGCATCGGCGGCCGCTATCGCGGTCGAACGCCGCTCAGCGTCGCAGTCGCGCCCGGCCTGCCGCAGGATGTCCTGGTCAACAAGGCTGGTTACGCGCCCGTGACCCAGAGCGTCCGTGTCGAAAGCAGTGCCGAGCGCGCCTTGTCGCTGAATCTGACGCCGGTGCTCGGTGAGATCCGCGTGAGCGGCGAGCCGGCGGATGCCGTCCTGTACGTGGATGGCGCGTCACGCGGCCCTGCGAACCAGGCACTGTCCCTGCCTGCCGCACCGCATGTGCTGGAAGTGCGCAAGGCCGGGCTCGAAACATTCAAGACCACCGTGACACCGCAAGCGGGACAGCCGCAAATCGTCGAGTACACGCTGCAGAGCGCGGGCGAGACGCGCGTTGCGGGCATCGCGGCGCAACGAACGACGTCGCTGGGACAGGAACTCGTGCTCATCAGGGGAGGCCGCTACACGATGGGCAGCCCGCGTCGCGAGCCGGGGCGGCGCTCCAACGAAGCCGAGCGCGTGATCGAGCTGAAGCGACCCTTCTATCTCGCGCGCCACCAGGTCACGAACAAGGAATTCCGCGAGTTCCGCGCCGAGCACCTGTCGGGCATCTACAAGGACGAGACGCTTGATCTCGAGCGGCAGCCTGCGGCGCGGGTGAGCTGGCAGGACGCGGTCGCGTTCTGCAACTGGCTGTCCGATCGCGACAAGCTGCCGCCGGCCTACGAACGCCATGGCGACCGATTCGAGCTGGTCGATCCGGTGACGACCGGTTACCGCCTGCCGACTGAGGCGGAATGGGAATTCGCGGCGCGCCACGATGGAAAGCAGGCGACGCGCAAATATCCCTGGGGCAGCGACCTGCCGGTACCTGCGCGTTCCGGCAACTGGGCCGATGCCTCGGCGATCTACCTGACGTCCGTGACGATCACCGGCTACAACGACGGATACCGGCTCGCCGCGCCGGTCGGCAGCTTCCCGGCCAATCCGCTCGGCCTTTACGACCTGGGCAGCAACGTATTCGAATGGATGACCGACCGGTATTCGATCTACGTGGTCGGGCCGGACCATGTGTCGACGGACCCTGTCGGTCCGCGCGCCGGGGAGAACTACGTGATTCGCGGCGCAAGCTGGCTGTCCGGCAAGATCCCGGATCTGCGGGTCGCCGCCCGCGATTCCGGCGCCAGCCCCCGGCCGGATCTCGGTTTCCGCATTGCACGCTACGCGGAGTAAACCCATGCGCTCCTTTATTGTGTTGCTCGCCGCATTGCTGACCACAGTCGCCCTTGCGATCGATCCGCCGAAACCGGCGGCCGAGCGGCCGGATATCGCGGACGACGCACAGGAAGCCGCTGCAAAGGAAGCTGCCGCAAAGGCGGAAGCCGAAGCCAGGGCCGTGGATGACGAGGTGCTGGCGCCCTTGCCGGCTGACATGGTGCCGGCCGGTCCTCCGCCCGCGCGTTTCAACCCGACCGAGAAAGTGCGCGCGGACTTTCCGGTTTCATTCCCGATCGACATCTGAGGCCCACATGAAGACCCGTTATCCGAAAGAGTTCCTGTTCAGCATGATTTCCCTGCTGGCCGCCACCATCGTGATCCAGACGATCTGGTCCACCTGGGTACGGCCCAATGCGCACGCAGTGCTCACTGTGCAGGCAGAGGAGATGAGCAAGGATCCGAACTATGTGCCCGAACGGTCGCTGTTCGTGATCATGAAGGACTGGGAGCAGGAGAGCTGCGTGATCCTGATGATCTGGGCTCTCGCGATGATCGGCTTCAAGACCCGCGCGACGCGCGGTGAACAGGAGCTGCTGGACCAGGACCCAGTGCGCGTGCCGGAGGGAATGCGGATCCTGCCAGAGGATACCCGTGAATATGTGCGTCAGCTGGAATCCATGCCAGCCATCCAGCAGCAATCGCTGATTGTGCGCGCTTCCAAGGCGGCGCTGGCGCGCTTCGGCGCGACGCGCAATGTCCAGAACGTCTCGGACGCGGGTCATGCTGTCTGTCAAGCTGAGGCCGAGCGGCTGGATTCGGAACTATCAATGATCCGCTACATCGCTTGGGCGATCCCGGCGATCGGCTTCATCGGCACGGTGCGCGGCATCGGAAACGCGCTCGCAGAGGCGCACAAAGCGGTAACCGGCGACATCTCGGGTGTCACCGAGGGCCTGGGTGTCGCATTCAACTCGACACTGGTCGCACTGCTGCTGTCGCTCGTGCTGATGTTCCTTCTGCACAACCTGCAGCTGATTCAGGAGCGACTGGTACTCGACGCGGAGACCTACCTGGACAACCGCTTGCTGCGAAATCTCCAGGTGCGCTGAGGATCCCCGGATGGCGACGATTGGCCTCGAAGTGGTGGATGCGGCGCTGATCGCGACGCGCGACGGCGCGCGCGTGGCAACCAGCCCCGGTGTCGCGCTGCTCGATCCACAGGGCCTCCTGGTCGGCGAGGCCGCGGCCGCCGCAGCGCGACTGAAACCGGTGCTGTCGGCCGACCGCTTCTGGGCCGACCTGGCGACTGATTTACAGGTGCAGACGGCCGGGCCGGCCGTTTCGCATGCCGATCTCGCGCATGCGCACCTATCCTTGTTGTGGAACTCGATCGGTGGGCCCGGCGAGCAGGTGGTACTCGCGGTTCCGGGCACGATGCGACTGCAACAGATCGGTTTGGCGCTTGGCATCGCAAAGAGCATTGCGATGCCCGTGGCTGGCGTCGTTGACGCTGCGGTCGCGGCGTGCGCCGATCTGCCCGCCCACGCGACGGTCCTGCACCTGGATATTCATCTGCATCAGGCCGTGCTGACGCAAATGCAGGGTGCAAACCTGTTGCGCCGCGCGCGCGTCGAGATCGCGCCACGTGTCGGCATCAAGGCCGTGCATGCGGCCTGGGCGCAACTCATCAGCGAGGCCATGGTACGGCGCACGCGCTTCGATCCGTTGCATCAAGCCGCCTCTGAACAACAGCTTTACCAGCAATTGCCGGGCTGGCTTGCGGCGCTTGCAACACAGGAAACCATCGACATATCGATTGAAGCCGATGCGGGTACATTCACTGCAACGCTGCGCCGGGAACAGTTTGCGCTGGCTGTCGAGGCCTACTATGCGCAACTGATCGACCTGGTGCACACCGGTCGCCGCGCCGGCGAAGCCGCGACGCTCGCGCTGTCTTCGCGCGCCGCTGCATTGCCGGCGTTGCGCGAGCGCCTGGCAGCCCTCCTGGATCTCGATCTTGTGGTTCTGCCCGACACGGCCCCGGCCGCAGCGGCTGCAACACGTGTCGACGAGCTCGGCCCTGCGGAGCCGCCCGCACTCGCGACGGCCTTGCAGCGCAGGCACGCAGTCGCCGCCAGCCAGGGGTCACGACGGGCGGGCGCTGCCTGCCCGACCCACGTCATCCTGAATGGCCATGCGCATGTGATCGACGATCGTCCGCTGCTGATCGGGCTCGGTGACGGGCCAGGTCGCCGCCTGGCGCTCGGCGGACTGCAGGCAGGAGTTTCACGGTCGCACTGCACACTGCTGCGTCGCGACGGCGTCGCCATGGTCCGCGACCACAGCCGCTACGGCACATTTGTCAACGGCGAAATGGTCGATGGCGAGGCCGTGCTCGGAGTGGGTGACCGGCTGCGGCTTGGAACGCCCGGAATCGTCCTCGATCTGGTGGCGGTGGCTTGAGCATGGCGCGGCGCAAGACCCAGACTTTCAGTATGTCCTTCCTGGACGTGATTTCCTGCGGGTTCGGCGCGGTCGTGCTGTTCTACACGATCATCAGCGCCCAATCCGGCCTGGACCGGATCAAGTCGAGTGCAGATCTCTCCGCAGAGGCGCGACGGCTCGAACAAGAGGTGCTCGACGGTTATGCCCATCTGGCGGAGTTGCGCAACGCGCTTGCGGAGACCGACGAGGACAAGGTCAAGGCCGCCGGCCTTTCGCGCGAAGCGCTCGAGAAAATCCGCCTGACGCAGGAGGAGCTCGCACGCTACGAGCACGATACGCTGGCGCGGCGCGAAAGCCTCGAGCGCCTGAAAGCCGATCTGAAGTCCCTCGAAGAAGGAACGCGCCGGCTGAAGGAGATGGCTCCGCCGGTGACGGGCGAAGGCGACGTCGTGATCCAGGATCCGCAGCAATTGGTGACGCTCAGGATCGATGGCAGGCACGTGCTCGTGCTCGTGGACACATCCGCGAGCATGCTGGACGAGACTCTCGTCAACATCATCCGGATGCGTAACATGCCGGTGGAGCGCAGGATCGCCTCGGCCAAGTGGCAGCAGGCGGTCAATACGGTCGAATGGGTCGCCACGCGGCTGCCGAAATCGACGCAGTTCCAGGTGTACACATTCGACACCGTCGCCAGGCCGCTAGTCGAGGACAGCGCCGGCCGCTGGCTGAATGTGGGCGATGCCGGGCAGATCGAGCTTGCGCTCAGCGCTTTACGCAAGACGGCGCCCACCGGTGGCAGCAGCCTGCAAAATGCCTTTGCGGTGATCGGCAGGCTGTCACCGGCTCCCGACAACGTCATCCTGATCACCGATGGCCTTCCGACCCAGGGCGACAAACCGCCGCTGATCCGCCGCCTCGTGTCGGCGGAGGAACGCGAAGACCTGATGAAGGCCGCAGTGCGCTCGCTGCCGCCGTCGCCGCCGCCGATCAGCATCGTGCTGTTGCCGATGGAAGGCGATCCTTCGGCGCCTATCTATTTCTGGCGCCTGGCACGCACGACCGGCGGCGGATTCCTGAGTCCGGCCAAGGACTGGCCATGAGGCACCGGCAGCGTCGCGAGGCGGAGGTCTTCAGCCTGTCGTTCCTCGACTGCATCTGCTGCGGTTTCGGGGCGATCATTCTGCTGCTGGTGCTGAGCGAATTTGGAGTGCCGATCCAGCTTGAGCAGGCGAAGTCGGACCTTGATGCCCAGATTGCGAAGCTGCAGCAGGAACTGTACGAACTGCGCGGCACCTCGGTCGTGCTGGAACGCGAGTTGCGTGGCCACATCGAGCAGCTCTCAGAGGAGCAACGCCGGGTTGCGAGGCTGCGCGGCGATCTGTCCGCAATCCGGGGCAAGCACGAGACCAGTGTCTACGAAGAGGAATCGACCAGGAAGATTTCTGAATCGCTGGCCGCCGCACGGCGCGCGCTTATCGAAGAGACCAGGGATCTCCAGAAGACCGGGCTCCGCCACGCCTATGATCAGCCGATCGCCGGTGTGCCGATCGACAGCGAATGGGTGGTCTTCATCGTGGACACTTCGGGCTCGATGCAGTCGCAGAACTGGCGGCGTGCCGAGCGCAAGTTGCAGGAAGTGCTGAACATCTACCCCAAGCTCAAGGGTATCCAGGTCATGGATGATGAGGGCGGGTACATGTTTTCCGAGTACCGCGGCAAATGGATCCCGGATACACCCGCGCGACGTCAGGTGATATTGAAACTATTCAGGGGCTGGCAGGCATTCTCGAACTCGAGTCCCTCGGAAGGCATTATCGCGGCGATCCGGACTTTCTGGAGCCGCGATCATTCGATCAGCATCTAAGTGTTCGGCGACGAGTTCACGGGGCCGTCGATCCAGG
>JANPCY010000013.1:0-1775 GCA_031431175.1 Steroidobacteraceae bacterium
GCGACCAGCCCGGAATTTACAACGCGGCAGGACCTGCAACGCCGGCGAGCTGGGACCAGGTGCTTCTGGAACTCGCCAGGCAGTCTTCTACCCCGGTGCAGATTCGGTGGGCGACTCCAGAGGTCATGCGGCGGACGGGGATCCGGCTGCCGTTGGTCGGGTCGGAGCTTTTCAAGGGCCGGGATTCCCTGCATTTCAGCAGCACTGCGGCGCAGGCCGCGGGGCTGCATTACCGTCCGTTGGCCGACACCGCCGCCGCGACGCTCGCATGGTGGCGCTCGCAGCCGGACGAGCGGCGCGCGAAGGCCGAGGGCTGGCCGGCGCCGGAACTCGAGCAGGAGGCGCTGCGGCTGCTCGCGTCCCACTGAGCCGCGGACAGACCCGGCACCGTCACTGCTGCCGGTCGGCCTTCACGGAACTCCGGTAGCCCGTCAACGGTCTAGCCGGGGATCGGCCTCCCGCGGGGGACTGCCCGCGCCCCCAGGCGGCGCGGCGTTATATGGAACCTTCCGCCGCGCGCGAGCGTGTCTATGGGTTAAGGACACCCGCATGAACTGCACCGATTTTCAACAGCTGCTGGACGACCACCTTGACGGCGCTCTCAACGCAGAGATCGAGGCGGAACTCCTTGAGCACACTGCTGCATGCGCCGCCTGTGCGTCCCGGCGGGAGTTCGGTGGGCGGCTTCGGCGGTCCCTGCAGGCGCTGCCGGTGCCTTCTCCCGCCGCGGGATTCGCCGAGCGCGTGCTGGCTGCGGCCCGCGCCACGAAACCGTACGAAGTCGCTTCCGCGAGGACCGGGCGGCGGGGCGGTCTGCCGAGGTGGGCGACCGCTGCGGCGCTGGCGGCAAGCCTGGCACTCGCGTTCGGCTGGTGGTCCACACGTGAAACCCTGCCGGAGGCCGGGGCCGGGCCCCCGATTGCGCGCGTGCAGCCGGCCGCTGCGGCCGGTGTTCAGCAGGTGCGTCTGGTATTCCGCAGCGCGAGCGCGCTGTCCAACGTGACTATCGAACTGGGCCTGCCCGAGGGCGTTGAGCTGGCCGGTTATCCGGATCAGCGCCGCCTCGTCTGGCAGTCGGATTTGCGAGCGGGCGCGAACCTGCTCGAATTGCCGGTGCTGCTGCGCGGTCCGGGGGGCGTGGTGACGGCAACTATGAACCATGGCACGGAGCGCCGGCAGTTTTCGGTTCGGATCGTGTCCGTATCCGATTCGGGCGTGACACTCGTCCCGCGCGTCCCGCGACAGGGCGCGCTGCCTGCCTCTGTGACCCACGATCCCATCGTTTCCTGAGGAGCATCATCATGCGTAGAGTGAAGGCCTTGATTAGTCGGGGAGTAGGGCAGATGAAGCTCATCGGACTACTGGTCTTGTGCTCTTTCCTCGCGGTCGGCTGCGGCGGCGGTAGTGGTGCTACTTCGCCAGTCCCGACTGCCGCGGACTTTCTAACGGCGGATACTCGCGGTATCGCAAGCATTGTGGATCCTGCGGTTGGCGCTCCTTCGCCACCGGCGGGCGCGACGGATTTCGGCGCCGAGGCCGAGGACGGGCGGCAGCAGATCGCGCGCGAGATCGAGGAGGCCGATCTCTACCGGGTCTCCGGCGATTTTCTCTATTTGCTCAATTCCTACCGGGGTCTGGCGGTCGTCGATCTTGCGAAGTTTGAGTTGGTTGGGCGACTGCCGCTGTCTGGCTATCCGCTGGAAATGTACCTGCGCGGCACTCGAGCATTCGTGCTCGTGGCTGACCGACAAGCGGGTACGCAGTTGATCGAGCTG
>JANPCY010000014.1:0-4853 GCA_031431175.1 Steroidobacteraceae bacterium
CCGGGGGGGTCTCCGCCCCCCCGCCCCCCCGTATAATTTTTTTTTGGGCGGGGGGGCCTTTGTGCGGGGGGGGCCTCCGCCCCTTCCCCCCCCCCCCCCCCCCGGCACCAAGTGTCCGCGCGTCCAGTCAGTCCCCAGGCAAGGATGTCCAGATTCCTTCCCGGCGCGGATCGGCGGCGCCTTCGGTCGTGCCGTCGTCGTGAAGCACTGCGCCATGCAACCCCGATTCTTCTCCACGTCCGGACTTCACCGTGATACCGCGCTCCGCGAGGCCGGCGATAACTTCCGGTGAGAGTTTAGCTGCCTCCCCGAAATATTCTTCACCACGCGCGACCAGGTTCGGCAGATCGATCGCTTGCTGCAGCGTCAAGTCCCAGGCCAGCAATCCGACCAGGGTTTTGGCGTTGTAGGCGAGGATCGCCGTGCCACCCGGCGAGCCGAGCGCCGCGACCACATGTCCTTCGCGATCGAGCACGATGACCGGCGACATGGAAGAACGTGGGCGCTTGCCTCCGGCGACCGCATTCGCGACCGGTTTTTCGGCGATGACCGGACGGTATGAGAAATCCGTGAGCTGGTTGTTCAGCATGAAACCACCGACCGCGCGCCCGGAGCCAAACAGCGATTCGACCGTGGTCGTCATCGAGGCGACATTACCTGCGGCATCGACCACCACGAAATGCGAAGTACCTGTAGCTTCGATGGTCGCATCAGTGCCGGGTTGGATCGGCGCGGGATGACCTGAGGCAGGAGCAGGACCCGCGACCGCGCCGATCAACGCGGATCGAAGCGCAATGTAATCCGGGTCAAGAAGACCGGCCACAGGTACGTCGACGAATACTGGATCTGCGACGTAGCGATCGCGGTCTGCGTACATCAGCCGGCTCGCCTCGGCGAACAGATACCAGGCAATGGGGTCTTCTGGCCCACGCAGCGCGATGTCGGTGCGATCGAGCAGGGCGAGGAACTGCAACAGCGCGACACCGGAAGACGGTGGTGCTGGCACGCAGACGACGTACACTAGATACGGCCCGCACAACGGATCACTGATGCGCGGGCGATAGCCCGCAAAGTCGTTGGCCACGAGCGTTCCGGGCCGTGGCTCTGCATGCGTGCGCGCGATGATGGCATCCGATAGCGGCGGCTCGAGCAATGCGCGCGGCCCGCGCGTCGCGATCTGCCGCAGCGTGCTCGCGTAAGCCGGATTCGCCATCAGATCTCCGGCCTGCACCGGCTTGCCATCCGCGCGCGAAAACAGCGCGCGTACATCGGGCTCGGCCGCCTGTGGAAATGTACTGTTCGCAAAGCGTGCAAGCCGATATGGCACGGTGAATCCCGATTCCGCCGCGCGGATCGCCGGCTCGAACAGGCGTTGCCAGGGCAGCGCGCCATGCCGCGCATGCGCGGCGCCGAGCATCGCCACCGCTGTCGGCACACCCGTCGAACGCCCGGAGAGCACCGCATCGTCATAGGAAAGCGGTTCGCCTTTCTCGTCAAGGAACATCCCGGATGTTGCGCCCGCGGGCGCGACTTCACGTCCGTCGAATGCCGTGATCGCACCGGTCGCTGCGTCGTAATAGAGAAGGAACGCGCCGCCGCTCAGGCCCGAACTCTGCGGCTCGACGAGACCCAGCATCGCCTGCACCGCGACTGCGGCGTCTGCCGCACTCCCGCCGGCAGCCAGGATTTCCAGGCCGGCATCGACCGCGAGCGGATTTGCGGCTGCGATACCTGCTTCGTGGACGGCCCGCGTTGTGTCCTGTACGGGTATTTGCGCGCAGGCAGCGAGCGAGGCTGCAACAAATGGCAGCAGCAGGCGAACGGCAGGGTTCATTCAGCTTCGGCCGCTTGCGGACCAGTCCGCCAGCCCGCATCGCGCGCCGCAGTCTCGGCCGCCGCATCCAGTGGCTTGCCGTCGATCGCGGCGTCAACCGCCTTCAGCACTGCCATCGGCATCGCGGTGATTTCGTGTGATCCAATTGTTCCTGGCACGGCTGCGGTGAGCAACTGCAGCCGCCAATTCTCGCCCTGGCGACAGGCGAGCCCTGCGAACGAAACCTCGTGCAGCAAGCGGAAGGTTCGGCAATACGCGCCGCTTCGATCGCGAAAACTGGCGCCGATGCGTACCGCACCAGTGCCGGCATCGCTTGCGAGTTGGCCGGTCAGCGTCCACGCAAGTTCGCCGCGTGCGATAAGCCCGGACTCCGATTCGGCGTAAGGCGCTTCGTTGCCACTCAGCAGGAACTTTCCGACGACCAGACCGAGCACGAGCCAGGCCACTGGCAAGCCCCAGTACGGCAGTTTCCGTTGTGGGGCCGGCGCGGTGGACGTGGCGGGCCGGGTAGCTGACTGCGGTGGTTGGACGGATGGAGCAGGTTTCGCAGCAATCTGCGCCGGTGCGGGAGCTCGTGCTGTGCGATGGTTTTCAGCGATGCGACCGAGCCCGGGGTCTCTTTCGATCGCGGCCTCGACCTCGGCGCGCGCGACTAGGTCGAGCTCGCCGTCGTAGTAGGCCTTCAGCATTTCGTCGGATAACTTCATCGCTGTTCGTCGCCAATCAAGGACTTGCGTGTTGGCAACGGCTGAGGATAGCAGGAACCTGGCGCCCAACCGAGGCTGCGCGAGGGCTCTTTCAATCGGTGGCAAGAGGTGTAATCTTTGACCGTGGACAAGCCGTAGGAGGATCCTGCCAATGCACGACGAGTTGACCACGCTGCCCGGTGTTGGGCCCGCCATCGCGGCGGATCTCCGGCACCTCGGCATTCACTCGATCCGGGAACTAGCCGAATCAAACCCGGAACAGCTCTACGCCCGACTTCGTAACATCACTGGTCATGAGCAGGAACCCTGCCTGCTCTACACGTTCCGCTGCGCGACTTATGCGGCACGCACGCCCGAGCCGCAGCAGGAACTGTTGAAGTGGTGGAACTGGAAAGACCGCCGCCTCGAAGATTGACTTATAAAGGGGACGCAACCCTTTAAAGTAAAGGGTTGCGTCCCCTTTACTCGACATAAGACGCTCCTCGTTCTTGTGTAAACCAGCGTTTGCCTGTAATTGAATATCCGGCACGAAATGGTCCTTCGCGCAGAAGGATTTGCCGCCGGCTGACGTCCAACAAACTATGGCTGACCTGGCTCATGTCGACCGGGCCGTGGCGCACCGGATCCTGGCGGGTGATGAAGCCGCTTTCCGGGAGCTGTTCGACCGCTTTTTCCCGCGGCTGTACCGCTTTGCGCTCGCGCGGCTCGACCGGGACCAGGAGCTCGCGCGTGACGTCGTGCAGCAGACATTCTGCAATGCGATTGAACGCCTCGACAGCTATCGTGGCGAGGCGGCGCTCTACACCTGGTTCTGCCAGATCTGCCGCAACGTGATCGCGGATCACTATCGCCGGCGGCAGCGGGGTGCAGAGCGCGTCGTGCTGCTGGAAGACCAGCCCAACGCACGCGCGATACTCGAGGCCCTCGCAGCGCCGACCGATGACGAACCAGACACTGGTGTCTGGCGTCAGCAGGTCCACCGCGTCGTCGAAGCGACTCTGGATGCGCTGCCGGGACATTACGGCGAAGTGCTCGAGTGGAAATACCTGGACGGTCAATCGGTCGAGGAAATCGCGCGGCGCCTCGAGCTCGGGCCGAAAGCGGCGGAGTCGCTGCTGACGAGGGCGCGGGTCGCGTTTCGCGCCGCCATCTCGGAACTCGCGGGCGCGTCGGATGAATTGACAGGATCGCTGGGCCGGAGCCCGGGGTAGGAACATGGAACACGAACCACAGGATCGCCAGAACGGCCCCGATCTCGTCGCATCGCTCATTCGAGCGGCGGGCCGGCGCACGGAGCCGCCCATTGACGCCTACCAGCATGTGCTGACAGCGGCGACTGCGGCGTTTCGCGAGAAGATCGCGAAGCGCCGCGGACGGACCTGGTTACTCCTGGCCGGGGCTGCGAGTGTTGCCACGCTCGCGATCGCGCTGTTGCTTCCGTGGAACGCAACTTCCACGAAATCACAGCTTGCAACGGTGGCGCGCGTCATTGGAACCGCGGAGCTCGCGACCGATGGCGACTGGATGCCGATGACCACGACTGGAGATGCACTTGCAGAAGGCGCGAGATTGCGCACGCTCGCCGGTGGCGGCGTAGCGCTCGCGCTCGACGGCGGTGCATCACTGCGCCTTGCTGCCGCGACCGAAGTGGAGATGGACGGGCCACGGCGGGTCCTGCTACGGTCCGGCACGCTCTACCTGGACAACGCCGGCAGCGTCGGCACGGGATACCGGATTGAGACTCCCGCGGGCACCGCGCGCGATGTCGGCACGCAGTTCGAGCTGCGTGTCGCCGACGGAGTCCTGCGGCTGCGCGTGCGTGAAGGGCGCGTGGAGATTGACCGGGCCGGGCAGTTGCTCACCGGTTCGGCGGGCGAGCAGCTCGAGATCGACTCGCTGGGCGGCGTCACGCGCTCGCCGATCGCGGCGACCGACACGGCATGGCAATGGGCCGAGACGATCGCCCCGGCACCGGATATCGACGGCCAGCCCGCATCTGTCTTGCTCACCTGGGTTGCCCGTGAAACCGGCCGGCGGTTGCACTACGAGTCCGCAGCCGTGGAGACGCGCGCGGCCACGGTGATCCTGCACGGCAACATCCGGCATCTCGCGCCGCTGGCCGCGCTCGATGTGATGCTCGCGACCACCGATCTCGAATACACGCTGGTCGGCGATACAATGGAGATCCGCGTCCGCACCGAGCTATAACGGATTGTGAAGAAACTGACGCTGCTATTGGCCTGCCTGCCGGGCGTCGCCGAAGACTGCCAGCTTGACCCACGGACAGGCTTTCTTCGATGCGTAGCCGGTGG
>JANPCY010000015.1:0-1656 GCA_031431175.1 Steroidobacteraceae bacterium
CGCCGGCAGTCCACCGGCGCCGGTGATGGTCAGGGACGGCCGCCAGGTGGTGTTCAATATCAACTCATAGGGCGCATCGGTGAGCGGACGCACGCCCGGAGCAAATGGAATCCTGCCGGCCACCTGATCACCCAGTACGGCCGCGGCTGCCCTGGCCTGGGAAAGGCGCGCCGATGGAGTTTCCACGTGCAGTTCGTCCAGCAGCAGGTCGCCGGTGACGTCGCTCTCGACGCGGGCCAGCAGCGTCCTCGCGATGCGGAATACGGAAGGCGCGACGCCCGTGCCGGTGCCGGAATGCACGCCTTCGGTCAGCACCTCGATTGACAGCGTGCCGACGAGATTTCCGCGCAGAGAAGTCGTGCACCAAAGCTGGTCGTAATTGCCGCACTCCGCATCGAGACAAACCACGAGACTCGGTGTGCCGATACGATCCGCGAGTGACTCGACGTAGTACGGCAGGTCGTAGCTACCGCTTTCCTCGCAGGCCTCGATCAGCACCACGCAGCGTGCGTGGGGGACGCCCTGTTGTTGTAGTAGCCGGATCGCGGTCAACGACGAGAACACGGCGTAGCCGTCGTCGGCGCCACCGCGGCCGTAAAGCCGCCCGTCACGCAAGACCGGCTCCCAGGGAGACAGGCCTTCCGCCCAACCGGTGAATTCCGGCTGCTTGTCCATGTGGCCGTAGAGCAGCACCGTGCCGGGTCCGGTGCCGGGAATCTCGCAGAGGAGCAGCGGCGTGCGATCGCCCGCGCGCACGATCTCGACTTTCAGTCCCTTGATCTGCTGCTCGCGGCACCAGGCAGCCATCAGCTCCGCTGCGCGATCCATGTGACCGTGCGCTTTCCAGTCAGGATCGAAATCCGGGGATTTGTTCGGGATCCGGATGTAGTCGCAAAGACGCGGGACGATCGACGAACTGAATGCTTCAGCGGTCTGCTTGAGGGCTACGGGGAAGTCCATTAAAACACCGTATAATTAATAAGTTACAGAACTATCATAATCACGATTAGAGATGCTCCGTGGCGCGGCCCGCGGCCGCAGCTACAGTTTAAGGCCAAAGAAGCGCCGCGCGTTCGCCGTCGTCATCGCGGCAAGCTGGTCGGTCGGCTGGCCCCGAAATCTCGCAACCGCTTCCAGGATCACCGGCAAATACATGGGCTCGTTGCGCCGATGGGCCGGCTTCGGCTGAAGTGTCCGCGGCAGCAGGTAGGGTCCATCCGTTTCCAGCATCAGGCGATCATCCGGAATCCGGCCCACTGCCTCACGCAGCGCCTGCCCGCGCCGCTCATCGCAGATCCAGCCGGTGACACCGATGGCAAGACCCGCCTGCAGGCAATCATCGAGCTCCATCGCATCACCGGTGAAGCAATGCAGTACTGCGCGTGTCAGCAATTGCGGATGTTCGCGCAGCATGGCCATGAAATCCGCGTGAGCCTCACGCTGGTGCAGGAATATCGGGAGTCCGTGCGTGGCGGCGAGTTGAAGCTGCAGCCCGAAAGCGCGTCGCTGCTCGGCCGGTGGTGAATAGTTCCGGTAGTAGTCCAGTCCGCATTCGCCGGCCGCGACTGTCATCGGATCGGCGTACAGATCGGCAAGCGTCGCGCAATCCGAATCCTGAAACCCAGTGGCATGGTGCGGATGCACTCCCGCCGTCGC
>JANPCY010000016.1:0-5103 GCA_031431175.1 Steroidobacteraceae bacterium
CAACCAGAGCAAGCGGCGCGCCGACTGCGCGCCGCCGCTGATCGCGAGCGTTAGCCAACGAGGGGAGTCATTTTCGGCGTAGCGGTATACTCCACGTCGGAGGCGATATATGCGAAAGGTAGAGGATCTAGAGCGTCAGATTCGCGAACTCTCGAAGGACGAGTACGCGGAGTTTCGCGCGTGGTTCTTGGAGCGCGAATGGGCGGCTTGGGATGCGAAGATCGAGGCCGATTCAGGCTCCGGCAAGCTCGACAAGCTCGTTGCCGAAGGTCGTGAGGAATTCAAGGCTGGCCGAGCTCGCGAGCTTTGAAGCACTTCGCATCCGCCAGGTTCTGGGCGCTATACAAGGCGCTACCGCGCGAGGTTCGCGTTCTTGCGGACAAGAATTACGCGCTCCTCAAGTCTGATTCATGTCACCCCTCCCTGCATTTCAAGCGCTTAGGCAAGCTTTGGTCAGTTCGGGTGGGTGAACACTACCGCACACTTGGCATCGATGTAGAAGGTGGCGTTTGCTGGCTCTGGATCGGGACACACGCCGAGTACGACAAGCTCGTTAGCTAACAATCGCTGGAGCGCACGCGTGGAAGATAAAGTGCCAAGTTTATGCATCAGCGCGCGCGGCGCTCAGCTCAACCGTTAGGCCCGCGGCCGATCGTCGCTATTCGATGGCCGATCAAGGTTATATTCGAAGGAATTATGATGACTCTGCGAAATTTTTCCGTAAGTGTCTTGATTGCGGCTGCGTGGCCGCTTCTCGCAGCCAGCCAAGCGATACCGGACTTGCGGATTGATGGTCGCCGACTCAATGAGCATCTGAGTGCCCTCTCTGAGTTTGGAAAGAATCCGCAAGGTGGTGTCACCCGGCTCGCGTACACGGACGCCGATCTTCAGGCGCGTGCGTATGTGGCGGGGCTGATGCGCGCGGCCGGTTTGAGCGTCAGTATCGATGCTGCAGGGAATCTCGTCGGCCGTCGCGCTGGCAGCGATCCTGCCCTCCCGTATCTATCGATGGGATCGCATATTGACTCCGTGCCAGATGGCGGCAATTTCGATGGCAACGTCGGCTCGCTTGGTGCGATCGAAGTCGCACAGATACTCGCTGACAACGAAATCAAGCTGAGACACCCGCTCGAGATCGTCATTTTTCAGAACGAAGAGGGGGGACTGATTGGGAGCACTGCGCTTGGCCGGGGGCTGACCGACAAGGAGTTGGCTCTCGTCAGCCGCAGCGGTAAGACACTTCGAGAAGGTATCGCGATCATTGGCGGAGACGCGGGCGCACTTGCCACCGCACAGGGAAGACGAGGTGAAATCGCAGCCTATCTAGAATTGCACATCGAGCAAGGTGGCGTACTCGATGCCGAAAAAGTTCAGATAGGCGTCGTTGAGGGTATCGTCGGCAACGGCCGCTGGGATATCAGGGTCGAAGGCTTTGCCAATCACGCGGGCAGCACGCCGATGGATCAACGGCGCGATGCGATGCTGGCAGCCGCGAAAATGGTCGAAGCCGTAAACCGCGTAGCTACCAGCATGCCAGGCCGTCAGGTCGGCACCGTCGGACGGATAGAAGCCTTGCCGGGCGCTTACAACGTGATTCCCGGCGAAGTCATCCTGGGCCTGGATTTGCGCGATCTCGATGCCGCAAAGATCGAACGCATGTACCAGCAGCTCGTCGCTGAGGCTCAGATGATCGCCAATGCGACTGGTACTCGGATTGAGTTCAAGGAAGTCACAATGGACGTGCCGGCGCCGACGGATCCTCGCATCCGGCGGCTCATCGAAGATTCGTCGAAGGCCCTGGGGCTGACTACCAAGGCAATGCCGAGCGGCGCGACACACGACGCCCAGAACATGGCGCGGGTGGCGCCGATAGGCATGATCTTTGTACCGAGCGTGGCGGGAATCAGCCATTCACCACGGGAGTTCTCGCGGGCGGAGGACATCACCAATGGTGCAAACGTACTACTGCACACATTGCTCAAACTTGACGACGGTTCGCTGAATTGAGCCGTCGGCGCGGGCCTAACTACCGGTTGCAGCGGACGGTGATGGATAAAGTGCCAAGACGCGAAAATCAGCGCGCCGCCGCTGAACCGGGACGTTAGACGTCGTCTAGGAAGGCATCTGCGATGCTGAATCGGGGTGTGTTAATAGTGCGTCCCGCGCAACCATTTCTGGACTGGGCCGCTGGGCTCGATGACAGCGGCATCGTGCCAAACCCCGATGAAGAGCAAACCGTCTATCTGGTGCCCAGCTTTGAAGATGACGAGGAAGCCGCACAGGTACTCGAGCTTGTCTTTGCTGAGGTATTCGAACGCGAACTCTTTGGATGGCATACCGATGACCTGGCGTGGCCGAAACAGCGCACGCTCGCCACGTTTAAGCGATGGTTCAAGGTTGAACTGCATTCTATGGTCGAGGATTTGTGCAGCGATGAGCTTGTCGAAGAGGACGACGTCTAACTATGCGTTGGAGCGGTCCGTGAACGGTCTGCGGGTAGGCGCCGCGGGCGCCTTGGAAATGTTAGCGCCTGCGGCGCGCCGGCAGCGCTGTGCGCGGCCCGCTCAACGCGGACGTTCTATGAGCAGCCCTGAGGCCTCATTGAGAATTCCTTCAATAACGCAAGGAATGAGCCAGTGGCGACGAGGCATTTTTCATGGTACTCAGCGAAGCGCTTCGCTTCGATTCAAGCGAGCTTGGAATCTGAAGCGAAGCGCTTCGCTGACCGCCCATCATGAAATACGCGATCCGTCCGGCGACGCCATGATTCACCCTAGTGTCGCGTCCCGTTAATAACTTTGCAGAGGCGTTCGAGCTTGGCAAGAATTGACTCGGCAGTGGCGCTCCACATGAAGGGCCTCGGATGTTGGTTGTAGTGCTCGACGAACTCGTTGATCTTGCGCTTGAGATCAGTGACGGAGTCGAACGAGCCGCGGCGGATCGCCTGATTCGTGATCAGCGCGAACCAGCGTTCGACCTGGTTGAGCCAGGACGAGTAGGTCGGCGTGAAGTGCAGGTGAAAGCGCGACCGGCGCGCGAGCCAGGCCTTGACCTTCGCATGCTTGTGCGTGCCGTAGTTGTCGCAGATCAGATGCACATCCAGAGTTGCCGGGACGTGCGCTTCGATGTGCCGCAGGAAAGCGAGGAATTCTTGATGGCGATGATGCTTTTTGCATTGGGTGAGCACGCTGCCGTTGGCGATGTCGAGCACGGCGAACAACGTAGTCGTTCCGTGACGCACGTAGTCATGAGTAAAGCCTTCAACGTACCCCAGACCCATCGGCAGCATTGGCTGCGTGCGCTCGAGCGCTTGCA
The DNA here is from genome assembly GCA_031431175.1 of Steroidobacteraceae bacterium. GTDB lineage: Bacteria > Pseudomonadota > Gammaproteobacteria > Steroidobacterales > Steroidobacteraceae > SCUD01. Next base: position 3,316 of record JANPCY010000016.1, read on the forward strand.
CCTGGCTTTTCTCATCAACGCACAGCACCAATGCGTGATCCGGCGGGTTCAGGTACAGGCCCACGACATCGCGCACCTTTTCGATGAAGAACGGATCGGTCGAGAGTTTGAAGGACTTCGAGCGATGCGGTTGCAGCCCAAACAGCGTCAGGTAGCGATGCACGGTGGTCTTGGAGAGTCCGGTCTCAGCCGCCAAGCCGCGTCGCGACCAATGCGTCCTGCCTTTGGGCTTGCGCTTCAGCGCCGTGTTGACGAGCTGCGCGATCTGCTCCTCGCTGGTGCTGCGCGGCCGGCCGGGCTTGAGTTCGTTGTGAAGACCGGTCATGCCGCGCTCGCGAAACCGCGTACGCCACAGCGTCACCGTCGGGCGGCTGACCCGAAATCGCCGTGCCACCGCGCTGTTCGTTTCACCGTCCGCCATGCGCAGGACCATCTGCGCTCGCCGCGCCAGCGCCGCTGGCAGACTCTGCGAGCGCGCAATCGACTCGAGTTGCGTACGGTCCGCCGTGCTCACGGTCAGTTCCTTCGCTTTCCTTCCGATCTTTGCCATGGCCGAGCGCTCCGACTACCAAGGATACTCCTTGGACCTCGCTCAGCATGTATAGTTACATACGGGACGCGACACTAGCCTGGCAGCTTCGTTCTATGAATCTCCTTGGGCTTACGGGGCTGTCATAGAACAATCGATAGAACGGTCAAGCGCTGCGCGCTTGCCGTTCATCTTTTTACGTTAGGTGGCGTTCCCCACAATGATGCCTTTGCGCAAGTGTCGGCAATACCTTTCGCTCAGGAATTCGACGTGCGTAAGTTTGAGCACAGATCGCGCCTCAAGGGGCTCGACGAGATGCCGAGACCCCGGCGCACGGCGAGGCATTACTACTTTGCCGTCAAGTCACGAATCCGATCCTCAAAGCCTCTCGGGTGGATGTGGACGTGCCTGATGGTCGCGATATCGTTGTTGCTGTTATGGGCTGTAGCTCAAATGACGGGACTGCCAATTGAACGATGGGTTCGTGACTTGCTGTCACTCTTGGGTTAAAGGTTCCGTTTGTGCCTGTCGTGAGTCGCATGGAAGCAATGTACGCCGCCGAAAATCTGCGGGCTTGAGCGGTCGGGGAGTTAGGTGACACGGCCAGCTAACTATGCGATGCAGCGTTCGGCGCACGTCGTCACGCCGCTTGCATGGAATGCTGGCGGCTCCCAAAGGTTTCGATCAGCAAGCGGCGCGCCGACTGCGCGCCGCCGCTGATCGCGAGCTAGGCCGCACATAAGCGTCCTTCGTTCTGCCATCGAGGTAATCACGAAATGGAGAAAAGTATGTCGCTCAAACACTGCACCGGTAGCTGTCATTGCGGCGCGGTCCGCTATGAAGCCACCATTGACCTTGCCAAAGGGACAGTTCGTTGTAACTGTTCAATCTGCAAAAAAGCCAGAGCATGGTTCACGTTTGCCGGCGGGAAAGACTTCCGTCTCCTTGAAGGGGAAGATGCCATGACCAGCTACCAATGGACGCCTTCAGGAAGACCAGGCCCGGGCCTCACGTATCGCTTCTGCAAAACCTGCGGCATACGCATCTACGCAACCGGAGACGCGGAGTTCATGGGAGGCAGGTTCTATGCGCTGGCTGTTTCCACGTTTGACGACGTCACCACCGACGAATTGGCTGCCGCACCGCTGAAGTTCATCGACAACCTTCACGACCGATTCGACCGTGCTCCCGTCGATACAAGACTAATGTGAGCGGAGTGGGGGCCTAACTTAGGGGGGCGAGCGGCCGGGCCCCCGCGG
>JANPCY010000017.1:0-5438 GCA_031431175.1 Steroidobacteraceae bacterium
TTGATCGGCATCAGCCTGTCCGATCTCGCGAGCCGCGACGGAAAATTCCCGACACCCGACCTGCGCCGTCCCGCGGCGCGCGGCGAGTGGCGGCCGCTGGTGCGCGGCTGAATTTCTCGGGCACCGGCATGACAAGCAATCAGCAGGAACTGGAATCACTGGTCGGCCGCAAGTACCAGCACGGCTTCGTGACCGATATCGCGAGCGACACCGTCCCGCCGGGTCTCAGCGAGGATGTGATCCGGTTGATCTCGACGAAGAAGGGCGAGCCCGCGTTCATGCTCGACTGGCGGCTCAAGGCCTACCGGCGCTGGCTCAAGATGACGGCACCGGCCTGGGCCCACGTGCATTACCCGCCGATCGACTTTCAGGGGATTTCGTATTACTCGGCACCAAAACAACTGACCGACGGGCCGAAGTCGCTGGACGAGGTCGACCCAAAGCTGCTCGAGACCTACGACAAGCTCGGCATTCCGCTGCATGAGCGGGCGAGGCTCGCGGGTGTTGCGGTCGATGCGGTTTTCGACAGCGTCTCGGTCGTCACCACATTCAAGGAACGCCTGGCCGAGGCCGGCGTGGTGTTCTGCCCGTTCTCGGAGGCGGTCCAGAATCACCCGGCGCTGATCGAACGCTATCTCGGGACGGTGGTGCCGGTCAGCGACAATTTCTACGCCACGCTCAACTCGGCCGTGTTCACGGACGGCTCATTCGTCTATGTCCCGAAGGGCGTGCGCTGCCCGATGGAATTGTCCACTTATTTCCGTATAAACGCAGCGAAGACCGGCCAGTTCGAGCGCACGCTGATCATTGCGGACGAAGGGTCCCATGTTTCGTACCTGGAAGGGTGCACTGCACCAATGCGCGACGAAAACCAGCTGCACGCCGCGGTCGTCGAGCTGATCGCGCAGGACGATGCGCAGATAAAATATTCGACGGTGCAGAACTGGTATCCCGGCGACGAGAATGGCCTCGGCGGCATCTACAATTTCGTGACCAAGCGCGGCGACTGCCGCGGCCGCAACTCGAAAATCTCCTGGACCCAGGTCGAGACCGGCTCGGCAATCACCTGGAAGTATCCGAGCTGCATCCTGCGCGGCGACGGATCAATCGGCGAGTTCTACTCGGTCGCGCTCGCCAATCACTACCAGCAGGCCGACACCGGTACCAAAATGATCCACATGGGCCGCGATACGCGGTCGACCATCGTTTCAAAGGGCATTTCCGCCGGGCACGGGCAGAACGCGTATCGCGGCCTCGTGAAGATCCTGCCGGGAGCCGAGGGCGCGCGGAATTACACGCAATGTGACTCGCTGCTGATGAGCGAGACCTGCGGAGCGCATACGTTTCCCTACATCGAGGTCAGGAACCCGACTGCGATCGTCGAGCACGAGGCGTCGACTTCGAAGATCTCGGATGATCAGATGTTCTACTGTCTGCAGCGCGGCATCGCGGCTGAGGATGCCGTCAACATGATCGTCAATGGCTTCTGCAAGCAGGTCTTCAAGGAACTGCCAATGGAGTTCGCGGTAGAGGCGCAGAACCTGCTGGCCGTCAGCCTTGAAGGAACCGTCGGATGACGATTCTGAGCGTGCGCGATCTGCGGGTCCGCGCAGGCGAGCGTCTGATACTCGATGGCGTCACGCTCGAGGTCGGAGCCGGTGAAGTGTGCGCGATCATGGGGCCGAATGGCTCCGGCAAGAGCACGCTGACCGGCGTGCTGGCCGGCCGCCCCGGTCTGGAAGTGATCTCCGGCACGGCGACCTACCTCGGCCACGACCTGCTGGCGATGCCTGCCGAAGAGCGCGCCCGGCGCGGCCTGTTCCTCGCGTTCCAGTACCCGGTCGAAATTCCTGGCGTCAACAATGTCTATCTGTTGAAGGCGTCGCTGAATGCCCTGCGCAAGCATCGCGGCGAGCCGGAACTGGACGCTTTCGAGTTCCTCAATCTCGTGCGCACGAAGATCCGCCAGATGCAGATGGACGAGAGCCTGCTGAATCGTGGTGTCAACGAGGGCTTCTCGGGCGGCGAGAAGAAGCGCAACGAGATCCTGCAGATGAGCCTGCTGGAACCGACGCTGGCGCTGCTGGACGAGACGGATTCGGGCCTCGACATCGACGCGCTCAAGGTAGTGGCGGACGGCGTCAACGCGCTTCGCGCGCCGGACCGCGCCATTGTGATGGTCACGCATTACCAGCGGCTGCTGGATCATGTCGTCCCCGACCAGGTCCACGTACTGGCGGGTGGTCGCATTGTCAGGAGCGGCGGCCGGGAATTGGCGCTCGAACTCGAGCGTCGCGGTTACGACTGGCTCCGCGCCGGGCCAGCCGCCGCATGAGCGCGGAAACCGTCATGCAGCGGATCGCGGCGAGCCATGCAGTCCAGGCCTCGCGTTTTGCGGGCGGCGCGGCATGGGCCCGGCGCCGCGAACTCGCGCTTGCAAGAGTCCTGGGCCACGGCCTGCCGGATCGCCGCGACGAAAACTGGAAATACCTCGACCACGCGAAGATCGCCGAACGCGCATTCGATCCCGCCCCGCGCGCGACATTGACCGCCGAGCGGCTGGCGCCATGCCTGCTGCCCCTCGCCGCCGCGCGGCGCCTGGCGCTGGTCGATGGCCGATTTGAGCCGCTGTTGTCGGACGCGGACGCCGGCGTGGGTGTCGTGGTCGTGGATCTGGCAACACTGCTTTCGACCGATCCCGCTTGTGCGCTGCGCGTTCTGCGCGAGCCCGGGGACGACGCTGATGACCGCTATGCGCTGCTGGCCGACGCCTTCTGCACCGGGGGTGCGTTCATTCGTATCGACGCCAGCGCGGCACCGGCCGAACCGCTGTACCTGCTGCACGCCTCGTCAGGGACTGCACCAGGTACGAGCCACGCGCGCGTCGTGATCGAAGTCGGCGCCGGCGCAAAACTGCGGCTTGTCGAGCACTTTGTCGCCCTCGGCGACGCGCCTGTATTTTCGAATCTCGCGGCCGAACTGCGCATCGCCGAAGGTGCGACGGTGGAGCACCTTCGCCTGCATCAGTCGGGGGGGCAATCTGCCCAGCTCGAGACCTGGGTCGTTGAACAGCAGGCGGACAGCAGCTACAGCCAGCACCTCTTCGCACTGGGTGGCCGGTTGCTGCGATCGAACCTGAATCTGTCGCTGGCCGGCAGCCGTGCGCAGTGCAGGCTCGCGGGTCTCTTCATGGTGGACGGTGAACGCCAGGCGGACCTGTACACGCAGATCGCGCATCATGGCGTGGCAACGCGGACGATCCAGAATTACCGTGGCATCGCCTCGGAGCGTGGCCGCGGCGCATTCAACGGCCGCATCGTCGTACACCCGGCCGCCCGCGGCGCCGATGCGAGCCAGTCCAGCCGCAATCTGCTGCTCACGCCGCTCGCGGAGATCAATTCACGGCCGCAGCTCGAGATCCACACCGACGATGTGAAATGCCGCCACGGCGCGACCATCGGCACGCTCGATCCCGCGCAATTGTTCTATTTGCTGGCGCGCGGACTCGACCCGGCCATAGCGCAGAGCCTGCTGACATTCGCATTCTGCGAGGACGTCATCGCCGGAGTGCCGCTGCCGGAACTGCGCCGTACGATCGAGGAACTGGTGGTCGGCCGGCTGCCGGACCGCGACGTAATCCGGAGCTTCCGCTGATGGCGGCCGTGCGCGACACGCATGATGTATTTGACGTAGTGCGCATACGCAAGGATTTCCCGGTCCTGGCGCGCCTTGTCAATGGCCACCCTCTCGCCTATCTCGACAACGCCGCATCGGCGCAGCAGCCGGCCAGCGTCATCGACGCGGTGGCCGCCTATGCGGGGTCACACCACGCGAATGTCCACCGCGGCGTCCACACGCTGTCGCAGGAGGCGACCGCGCTATATGAGGCCGCGCGCGAGAAGGCACGGCGCTTTGTCAATGCCGCGTCGACCACCGAGATCATCTTCCTGCGCGGCACGACCGAGGCCGTCAATCTGGTCGCGCAGGCGCATGGGCGCCCGTCATTGAAGCCCGGCGACGAGATCGTCGTGTCGTGGCTGGAGCATCATTCGAATATCGTTCCGTGGCAGATGCTTTGCGGGCAAACCGGCGCGGTACTTCGCGTCGTGCCGATCGACCGGCGCGGCGTGGTCGATTTCGACAGGTACCTGGCCATGCTCGGCCCGCGCACGCGAATCGTTGCGCTTGCGCATGTGTCGAATGCATTGGGAACCGTATTGCCGATTCGCGCATTCCTGGACGCGGCCCGCGAGCGCGGCATCACGACACTGGTCGACGGCGCCCAGGCGGTACCGCACCTGTGCGTGGACGTGCAGGCGCTTGGCTGCGACTTCTACGCATTCTCCGGTCACAAGATGTACGCGCCAACCGGAATCGGCGTGCTCTACGGGCGCGAGCGGATCCTGGAGTCAATGACGCCGTGGCAGGGCGGCGGCGACATGATCCTGTCGGTGTCCTTCAACGGCACGACCTACAACCACCTGCCCCACCGCTTCGAGGCCGGCACGCCCAACATCGGCGGCGCCGTTGGCCTCGGCGCGGCAATCGACTATCTCGAAGCGATCGGAATGGAGAGCATCGGACATCACGAGCAGCAGCTGCTCACGTACGCGGCGGCGCGGCTTGGCGACATTCCCGGCCTGGCATTCGTCGGCACAGCGCCCGACAAGTCGAGCCTCGTATCATTCACGATCGAGGGCGTGCATCCTCACGACCTCGGCACTGTGCTCGACTCGCAGGGTGTGGCGGTGCGCACCGGCCACCACTGCGCCATGCCGGTCATGGAGTATTTCGGCGTCCCGGCCACCACACGTGCGTCATTCGGCCTGTACAACACACACGCGGAAATCGACGCGCTGCGTGAAGCCTTGTTGCATGCAATCCGGATGCTGCGCTGATGGATCTGGCCGACCTCTACCGAGATGTCATCGTCGACCACAATCGCAGGCCGCGGAATTTCGGGCGCCTTGCGGGCGCGAATCACTCGGCAGAAGGGAATAATCCCTTATGTGGCGACAAGTTACATGTCTATCTTGAGATGAAAGATGAAATCATCCGGGACATCTGCTTTGAGGGTGCGGGCTGCGCGATTTCGACGGCTTCCGCTTCGCTGATGAGCGAAGCAGTCAAGGGCCGGAGCCGAGCGGAGGTCGCAGATCTCTACGGCAGCGTGCACCGCATGCTGACCCGGCATGACGCGCAAGCGGACCCCGGTCTTGGCAAGCTTGCGGCGCTAGCGGGGGTGCGGGAATTCCCGATGCGGGTCAAGTGCGCGAGTCTCTGCTGGCACACATTGAATGCGGCGCTCGCAGGCAGCGCCGCGCCGGTCTCGACGGAGTGAGCATGCGCCGCGCTGAACATGAACCTGTCGTCGTGCAGCGCGATGTCCGCGCCGTGATCGTCCCGGCCGGCGTTGAGGTCAAGCTGCGCACCGGCAG
>JANPCY010000018.1:0-3188 GCA_031431175.1 Steroidobacteraceae bacterium
AAAACGGGGAATCTCTTCTACGACAAGAGCGACACGCGCGGACTTGCGTTGTCGACCATGGGGTATCAGTTTCTGGCGGGTATCCTCGTCCATGCCCGCGCGCTCACGGCGATCTGCGCGCCGACGGTCAATTCGTACAAGCGGCTGGTCGTGGGCCGCTCGCTCTCCGGAGCGACCTGGGCGCCGGCCTACATTGCCTACGGTGACAACAATCGCACAGCATGCGTGCGCATCCCGGGCGGGCGCCTCGAGATGCGCTTGCCAGACGGAGCCATCAATCCCTATCTGGCGGGCGCCGCAATTCTTGCCGCAGGTCTCGATGGAATCGAGCGCCGGCTCGATCCGGGCGAGCCGCTCAATGAAAATCTCTATGAGTTTTCGCAGAAGGAACTGAAGCGTCGCAAGATCGGGTTGCTGCCGCAGAGTCTTGTGGAGGCGATCGACGCGCTTGAGGCGGACGAGGTCGTAAAGGCAGGGCTGGGCGCCGATCTCGCCAGCGAATTCATCAGCATCAAGCGCATGGAGTGGATCGAGTACTCACGCCATGTGAGCGAGTGGGAAACATCCCGCTACATTGAGATGTTCTAGTCGGCAAGGACAGGGAGGCGTCCATGTGTGGAATCGTCGGTCTGCTCGTGAAGAAGCCCGCATTGCGCCGGCACCTCGGCGAGTGGATGGTCCCGATGCTCATCGGCATGACTGAGCGGGGCCCCGATTCATCGGGCATGGCGGTGTTTACCGCGCCGGTGGGAGAGAAACTGCGCAAGCTGAGTCTCTACTGCGCGGATCCGGAATTTTCCTGGCAGGCCTTCGAGGACGCCGTGACGACGCAATTCGAGGGCGTCGCGCTCATGGTCGAGGCGAATCACGGTGTGCTGACGACAGCGTCTCCGCCCGCGGATGTGCGGCGCTGGATCGCCGCACGGTACCCGCCGGTGCACGTGCTGAGCGTGGGCCGCTCGATCGACCTCTACAAGGACGTGGGCCTGCCGGTTGAGGTGGCTGAGCGCTATCACTTCGGCGAATTTCGCGGCACCCATCTCGTCGGGCACACGCGCATGGCCACGGAAAGCGCGGTGACACCGGAGAACGCGCATCCGTACACGGCGGGCGAGGACTGGTGCCTGGTCCACAACGGCTCGCTTGCGAATCCCGGGAGCCTCAAGCGCAAGCTCGAGAAACTCGGCGAGCAGTTTGTGAGCGACTGTGACACGGAGGGTGCGTGCCGCTACATCCATTGGCGACTCGAGCAAGGCGATACGCTCGAACAGGCGCTGCATCGGTCCTTTGAGGACTTCGACGGGTTCTTCACGTTTCTGATGGGAACGCACGACAAGCTCGCGCTGGTGCGCGACCCGTTCGCCTGCAAACCGGCGGTGGTCGCAGAGACCGAAGACTACGTCGCGATTGCGTCGGAATTCCGCTCGCTCGCGCATTTGCCGAACATCCGCAATGCCAGCGTGTTCGAGCCGAAGCCCGCGGAGGTGTACTCATGGTCGGTGTGACGCGTGAGAGTGCGCCCTCGTCGGTCATGTTTGACCTCACGAAGCAATCGGTAAGCGAGCTCAATCAATTTCTTCATGGTGATCTCACGCACGTCGCGGCGGTACGCGTCGAGAACCCGGACGGCGCGCACAGCATCGCGGTTGCCGTCGATGCCCCGGTGCGGATCGAAATCGCCGGGCACGCGGGTTACTACGCAGCGGCAATGAACAAGCAGGGGACCATCGTGATCGAAGGCAACGCAGGCCCCGGGGTCGCGGAAAATATGATGTCGGGACGCGTCGAGGTTGCCGGCTTTGCAAGTGGTGGCGCGGGCGCGTCGGCCCACGGCGGACTTCTGGTGATTCGCGGCGACGCGGGCCTGCGGTGCGGCATTTCGCTCAAGGGCGGCGACATCGTGGTAGGCGGTGACGTCGGCAGCTTTTCCGCGTTCATGGCACAGGCGGGGCGGATCGTCATCTGTGGCAACGCGGCCGAGGGGCTTGGAGACTCCATTTACGAAGCCGTTCTTTATGTCCGGGGCGATATTCGTTCACTTGGGGCCGATGCGGTGGTGCAACCGATGACCGCCGAGGACATTGCCGCGGTGAATATCCTGCTAACCGCGGCGGGCATTGATGCTTCGGCCCGCGAGTTCAAGCGCGTGGGTTCAGCCCGCAAGCTTTATCACTGGAATGCGGACGCCAATCAGGAATACTGAGTTCTTCAGACTGGAGAGGCCATGGCTACTCGACCCGTGCCCGAAGTGCCCATCGCGCGCGACGGACTGCAGCGCGAAGAAAGCGCCTTGTACGACCGGCGCATCCTCGACTACATCGAGCGGGCCGCCGCAACGGGTCTTTATGAGATCCGTGGCCTCGGCGCGAAGCGCCGCCTGCCGCACTTTGATGATCTCGTGTTTCTGGGCGCGTCGCTTTCCCGTTACCCGCTCGAGGGATATCGCGAGAAGTGCACGACGCGCACGATTCTCGGCACGCGCTTTGCGAAAAAGCCGATCGAGCTCGACATCCCCATCACGATAGCGGGGATGAGTTTCGGCTCGCTCTCGGCTAACGTGAAGGAAGCCCTCGGCCGTGCCGCCACAGCGCTTGGGACATCCACGACGACCGGGGACGGGGGCATGACGCAGGAGGAGCGCTCGTCTTCGAAGACGCTTATCTATCAATGTCTGCCCTCGCGCTACGGATTTAATCCCGACGACTTGCGAAAGGCCGACGCGATCGAAATCGTGATCGGGCAGGGCGCCAAGCCGGGCGGCGGCGGCATGCTGCTCGGACAGAAGGTCAGCCCGCGCGTGGCGAAAATGCGGACGCTCCCTGCAGGCATCGATCAACGTTCGGCCTGCCGCCACCCGGACTGGACCGGTCCGGACGACCTGGTGATCAAGATCAAGGAGCTACGCGAGGCGACGGACTGGGAGAAACCCATTTACGTCAAGATCGGCGCGACACGCGTTTTTCATGACGTGAAGCTCTGCGTGCATGCGGGAGCCGACGTAATCGTGGTCGACGGCATGCAGGGCGGCACGGCGGCAACACAACTCGCGTTCATCGAACATGTCGGAATTCCCACGCTTGCCGCCGTGCGGCAGGCGGTCGAGGCGCTCGAGGAATTGAACGTGAAAGAGGAGGTGCAGCTGATTGTCTCGGGCGGTGTCCGTACCGGAGCGGACGTCGCCAAGGCCC
>JANPCY010000019.1:0-3079 GCA_031431175.1 Steroidobacteraceae bacterium
GTCGCGCGCGTCAATATCAACGGCGAGCGCCGCCAGGCGGTGCGCATATGGATCGACCGCCAGGCGCTGGCCGCGCGGGCGCTGACGGTCACTGATATCGAGGGCTCGCTGCGGCGCGAAAATGTCGAGCTGCCGGCTGGCCGACTCGAATCCAGCGCGCGCGAGTTCGCATTGCGCACCGACACCGGCCTCTCACGGGTCGAGGATTTCCGCAAACTGTCAATCGGGCGCAGTCCCGACGGCTACCTGGTCAGGCTTGGCGATGTCGCACGGGTCGAGCTTGGCGCGGAGAACGAGCGCAGCGTCTCGCGCTCGATGGGCCTGCCCGGCATCAGCCTCGGCATCGAGCAGAATTCGAAGGCGAACACACTCGATGTGGCGAAACAGATCTACGCAACGCTGGATCGCATCCAGCCGGGGCTGCCGGCGGGCATGACGCTTTCCATCAATATCGACCGTGCGGACTCCATCAACGCATCGCTGCGCGAAGTCTTGATTGCGCTCGGCATTTCGATGTCGCTGGTACTGCTCGTCATCTACCTGTTCCTCGGCAACCTGCGCGCAACGCTGGTGCCGGCAGTGACCATCCCGATTTCGATCATTGCGACATTCATGTTCATGGATGCCATGGGCTACTCGATAAACGTGCTGACGCTGCTTGGCCTGGTGCTCGCGATCGGACTCGTCGTGGACGATGCGATTGTCGTGCTCGAGAATATCTACCGCCGCATCGAGCAGGGTCAGCCACCGTTGCTGGCCGCAATCGACGGCAGCCGCGAATTCGGCTTTGCCGTCATCGCAACGACGCTGGTGCTGATCTCGGTATTCGTGCCGATCTCGTTCCTGCCCGGCACCATCGGCCGGTTGTTCCGCGAATTCGGCCTGACGCTCGCGTCGGCCGTGCTGTTTTCGGCGCTGGTGGCGCTGACGCTGACGCCGGTGATGACGTCGCGCCTGTTCCGGCAGGGGCGGCAACGCGGCAGGTTCGCGCGGCGGCTCGACCAATTCTTTCATGCGCTTTCGCGGGCCTACGAGCACCGCCTGCGAGGTCTGCTCGGCCGGCCGTGGCTGATCGTCGGTGGCACGGTGGTGCTGGCGGGCGTTGCCGTGCTGGCCCTGAATGGGTTGCCCCGTGAATTCGCGCCGACCGGGGATCTCGGCTTTGTGCGCCTCGAACTGGACGCTCCCGAGGGTGCGAGCCTCGCGTACACCGAACGGCAGATGCTGAACGCGGAGCGCATCCTGTTCGGCGAGGTGGACCGGTACGGCGACATCCGCCGCTTCATCATGCGGATCGGCAGCGGCAGCGCCAGCGGCAGCACCGAGGTCAACGAAGTGCGCGGCTTTGTGCTGCTCAAGGACTGGGACGAGCGCGAACGCAGCGCTTTCGACGTTGCAACGTCGCTCACCACGGAGTTCAAGGCGCTACCCGGCGTGCGCGCCCGCGTCTATGCGATGCAAGGCATCGGTTCGCGCGGTTTTGGCAGGCCGTTGCAGGTGGTCATCGGCGGCCCCGACTACCAGACCCTCGCTGGCTGGAGCGACCGAATCCTGGGTCTGGCACAGCAAAATCCGGGACTGGTGGGTGCGGAAACGAACTTCCGGGAGCGCAAGCCGCAGATCGACGTGGCGGTGGACCGCGATCGCGCGGCGGAGTTGGGCATCTCAATGGAATCGGTCGGCCGCACGCTGGAATCGGTGCTCGGCTCGCGTGTGGTCACGACTTATGTGGATCGCGGCCGGGAATACAAGGTGATCCTGCAGGGGCAGGCACAGGATCGGGTCGTGCCTTCGGACCTGCAGAATCTCTACGTCCGCTCGGATCGGAGCCACGTGCTGGTGCCGCTGTCGAACCTGGTGAAGCTGACGGAGACTTCCGGTGCAATGCAGCTGAACCGCTTCGACCGGATGCGTTCCATCACGATCAGCGCCGGGCTTGCGCCAGGCTACACATTGGGCGACGCGGTACAGTACTTTCAGGAATTGATACGCAAGGAACTGCCACCGGCGGCCCGCCTGAGCTTCGACGGCGAGGCGCGGGAATACCTGCGCACCCAGGGCCAGTTCTGGTCCACCTTCATATTTGCGATCGCGATCGTATTCCTGGTGCTCGCCGCGTTGTTCGAGAGCTTCAAGCAACCGGCCGTCATCATGACGACCGTTCCGCTCGCCCTGATCGGCGCCATCGCGGGCCTCGCGATCTTTCGGCTGGCTGGCAGCCCGATGTCGCTCAACATCTTCAGCCAGATCGCGATGATCATGCTGGTCGGGATTGCCGCGAAAAACGGTGTGCTGATCGTCGAGTTCGCAAACCAGTTGCGCGACCAGGGCCTCGGGCGGGTCGAGGCAGTCACCCGGGCCGCGACGATCCGGCTGCGCCCGGTGCTGATGACGAGCCTGTGCACCGCGTTTGGTGCGCTGCCCTTCCTGCTGGCGTCGGGGGCCGGGTCTGAGCAACGCGAGCCGATCGGGGTCGTCGTGTTCTTCGGAACGACCGTCGCCGTCCTGCTGACACTCTTTGCGGTGCCGGCAGTCTACGCACTGATGGCCGGGGAACACCGCTCGCCGAATTACCTGGCGGGGCTCATCGAGCGGCTGAGAGCTGCAGCGGCGCCGTCAGTGTCAAGCCGCGCAGACCCATCTTAACTAGTTGAAAAATAAGAATGTAATGGCTTTATTGGGGGTCCCGGCGCCCTCCGGCTGGTAGAATTTGGACTTGAATGGAGCGGCCCCGCAGTTCCTGCGGGTGCATCTCGAGAGGCCAAGGCTGCCAGTCCGGCATTTCCCGGCGTTGGCGCGTGGGCGGAGGAGTCCGGGAATGGCGACGGCGACACCTTATCAGCAGCTCGAACAGGAATTTCGGCGCCTGCACGCGTTTCGCGGAGTGCTGGCAATCTTGCGCTGGGATGCGGCCGTCACGATGCCGCGCGCAAGTGCCGACGTACGCGGCGACCAGCTCGCCGCGCTGCAGATCGAGTGCCACACCTTGCTGGTGTCGCCGCGAATCTCGCGGCTGCTCGCTCGCGCGGACGCCAATGCACGCGCGCTCGCCGACTGGCAAAGCGCCAACCTGCGCGAG
>JANPCY010000020.1:0-4173 GCA_031431175.1 Steroidobacteraceae bacterium
TCGACAGCTGACGAATCCCCTCGCTACAGAACGACGTACGTGACGATGGTCACGATGACGATCGCAGCGATGTTGATCCGCCACCCCGCACGCAGCATTTCGCTCATCTTCAATCGGCCGGTGCCGAAGACGATGGCGTTCGGCGGCGTGCCGGCCGGCAGCATGAATCCGCAGGACGAGGCCATGACCGCAGGAGCGACGAGCTGCAACACCGGGTAGTTGGTGCCGGCCGCAATTGCCGCGAGGATCGGCATGAAGGTGGCGGCGGTCGCCACATTCGAATTGACCTCGCCCCAGAACACGATCAGCGTGACGGTCGCGGCGATGAGCACGATGAGGGGCAGGGTGCCCAGGCTGGCCAGCGATTCGCCGATGTACACCGAAAGCCCGCTGTCCTGGATCGCAGCCGCGAGCGCGAGCCCGCCGCCGAACAGGAGCAGCACTGGCCAGGGCACACGCTTGAGATCCTTGCCATCGAGTAGCGCTCCGCCCTGCTCCCCGCCATTCGGCACGAGGAAAAGCGAAATCCCGGCGACCAATGCGATGGTCGTGTCATTCAGCGCGGCGAGCCCGGGCAACAGTTTCAGCAGCGGGCTCAGGACCCAGGCGCCGGCCGTTAACAGGAAGATGGCCGTTACGCGCCACTCGGCACGCGACATGGGGCCCAAAGCCACGAGCGCATCGCGCAAGGCCGCGCTGGCCGTGACCTGGGAGCCAAGCTTGAAGGGGAACACCACACGCACGAGGACGAGCCATGCGACCGGCATCAGCAGCAGAGCCGTGGGCAACCCGAATGTCAGCCACTGCGCAAAGCTGACGGTCACGCCGTAGTTCTGCTTCATGAAACCAACGACGAGCGCATTGGTCGGCGTGCCGATCAGTGTGCCGAGGCCGCCGATGGTCGCCGAATAAGCAACGCAGAGAACGATGGCCGCCGAAAAATTGTGCGCATCGCGATCATCCGCGGCCGGATCTGGTGCAACGATCGCCGCGATCGACATGGCGACCGGCAGCATCATGAGCGACGTCGAAGTGTTCGAGACCCACATGCTCACAAAGCCGGTTGCGCACATCATGCCGAGCACGAGCCCCTGCGGATGGCCACCGGCAGCCGCGACGATGTTGTAGGCAATGCGGCGATGCAAGTCGCAGCGCTCCATTGCAAGCGCCAGCAGGAAGCCGCCGAGGATGAGGAACAGCGTGGTATTGCCGTAGCCGCCGGCCAGTGTTTCCGGGGTCACGGCGTCAAGCAGCGGCAGTACCGCAAGCGGCATCAATGCCGTCGCCGCGAGCGGCAGGGCCTCGGTGGACCACCAGAGCGCCATCAGGGCCAGGACACCGGCGACCGCCCACGCTGCGGGCGGCAGTCCTGCGGGCGCTTCGCTGAGCAGCGTGGCCGCAAGCGCCGCAAGACCCAGAATCAACCCCGTGTTCTGAATCCCCGTCCTGGCAGTGCGCTCCGCCATGCCCCCTCCCTGCCGCGCCGCAGCGCCTCAGTATAGAGTGGCGCAGGAGTCGGGGGCGCATACGCATGCCGGATACGATCGTCGTCGTCGGGGGCGGCCACGCGGCGGCGCAGGTTGTGGACAGCCTGCGCCACGAGCATTTCGCCGGGCGGCTGGTGCTGGTCGGCGAAGAGCCGCTCCTGCCCTATCAGCGCCCGCCGCTCTCGAAGAAATTCCTCGCCGGTGAAATGGAGGCCGATCGCCTGCCGATCCGTCACGCGGCCTTCTACGACAGCATTCAATGCGAATTGCTGCTCGGCAAGCCTGTCGAAGCGATCAACAAGGACGCGCGTGAACTGAAGCTTGCCGACGGCAGCCGGCTCGCCTACGACAAGCTGGTATTGGCGGTCGGCGGTCACGCCCGGCCATTACCAGTGCCAGGTGCCGATCTCGCCGGCGTACACGTGCTGCGCACGATGGCGGACGTCAATGCGATCCGGGCGGAGGCTGTTGCAGGCACTCGCATCGTGATCGTCGGTGCTGGTTACATCGGATTGGAATGCGCCGCGACCTTCCGCAAGCTGGGACTCGATGTCACCGTGATTGAAATGATGGACCGCGTGATGAGCCGTGTGGTCGCACCGGAAATGAGTCGCTTCTATGCCGGCGAGCACATCGCCCATGGTGTCTCGATCCTGATCGGCAAGCGGGTCGGCGCCCTGCTGGGCGATACGCGTGTGAACGCCGTCGAATGTACGGACGGCACGCGCGTGCCCGCTGATTTGGTCCTGATCGGCATCGGGCTGGTGCCGAATACGGAACTTGCGAACGCCGCGGGAATACGCTGCGAGGATGGCATTACGGTGGACGGGCACTGCCGCACGAGCGACCCGGACGTCTACGCAATCGGCGATTGTTGCAGCCACCCGAGTCCGCGTTATGGTCGCCGGATCCGGCTTGAGTCCGTGGACAACGCCTTCGAGCAGGCGCGCACGGCAGCGGCGAACATCTGCGGTCGCGCGCTGCTGCACGACAAGACGCCGTGGTTCTGGTCCGACCAGTACGAACTCAAGCTGCAGATCGTGGGCCTGTGCCAGGATTACGACTCGGTCGTATTGCGCGGCGATCCCGCAGAGCGCGCCTTCAGTTGCTGCTACCTGCAGGGCGGCGAGCTGATCGCGCTCGATGCGGTCAATCACGTCAAGGATTTCATGGCCGCGCGCAAGTTGATCGGCGAGCATGTCAAGCCCGACCCGGTCCGTCTTGCCGATCCCGCTGTTGCGATCAAGGACACGTTCTGACGGTCGCCGAAACCTTATAATTGGCGCATGACAAAAGACGACGACAAGATCGATACCGTCGACCGCGAATTCCGCGCCATGCTTGGCAAAGCAACCGGCGGCCTCGCGCCGCAGGATTACGGCACGGCATTCTGGGACTGGTGGCTGAATCTCTCCCGCTCACCCGAAAAGCAGGCGGAACTCCAGCAAAATGCACTGAAACAGGCCATGGACCTCTGGCGCTTCCACGCCGAAGCCGCGCAGGGCAAGTCGCTCGCGCCCAGCGAAAACGGCGATCGGCGATTCGCGAGTCCCGCCTGGCAGCAGTATCCCTTCAATGTCTACGCGCAGGCCTTCCAGAATGGCATGGCGCTGCTCGCACAATCGACGCGCGCGGTCCCCGGCGTCGAGCCCCGTAATGCGAAGCTCGTGGAATTCGCGGCGCACCAGGTTGCCGAAACAATGTCGCCGACCAACAATCCGCTCACCAATCCCGAGGTCCTGCAGCAGACCGTTGCCGAGCGCGGCCAGAATCTCGCCCGCGGCTACAAGAATTTCCTCGATGATCTCGAGCGCACGCTGCATGGCGGCGAAGCACCCGGCACCGAGGACTTCCGCGTCGGCCAGACGGTAGCGGTCACTGAGGGCCAGGTCATCTTCCGCAATGACCTGATCGAGCTGATCCAGTATTCGCCCACGACACCCGACGTCCAGGCCGAGCCGCTCCTGATCGTGCCGGCCTGGATCATGAAGTACTACATCCTCGATCTATCGCCGAAGAATTCGCTGGTTGCCTGGCTCGTGGACCGGGGCCACACGGTGTTCATGATTTCCTGGAAGAACCCGACCGCCGCGGATCGCGAACTCGGCATGGACGATTATCTGCGGAATGGCATCTATGCCGCGCTCGATGCGGTTACCGCCGTCGTGCCGGATCGCAGCATTCACGCGGTCGGCTATTGCATCGGCGGCACACTGCTCGCGATCGCGGCCGCGGCGCTCGCCCGCAAGGGCGACAAGCGCATCCGCGACATCACCATGTTCGCCGGGCAAACCGACTTCAGTGAACCCGGGGAATTGTCGCTCTTCATCAGTCCTGCGCAGATCGAGATGCTGGAAGCGCTGATGTATAAAGAGGGCGTGCTCGATTCGGCCAAGATGGGTGGGGCCTTTGCGATGCTGCGCGCGCACGATCTCTTGTGGCAGCCCGCCGTGAAGTCTTATCTCAAGGGCGAGCGCGAGGGCATGATCGACCTGATGGCGTGGAACGCGGATGGCACGCGCATGCCCTGGAAGATGCACACCGAATACCTGGTCGGCCTGTATCTCCGAAATGATCTCGCGGAGGGCCGCTTCAAGGTCGAGCGCGAGACCATCCGGCTCGCCGACATCAAGCTGCCGATGTTCGTCGTCGGCACCGAGACCGACCATGTCGCTCCCTGGAAATC
>JANPCY010000021.1:0-2001 GCA_031431175.1 Steroidobacteraceae bacterium
CCCTGATCCGCGCGCTGGTCGCCTGCGGCTGGTTCGGGATCCAGACCATGTTCGGTGGCATCGCCGTGCATCTGATGATGTCGGCGCTGTTTCCGCCGTGGGCGGAGCTGGGCAGCAGGGGCGAGGTGCTCGGCTTTTTCATCTTCTGGGTCGCCAATGTCTGGGTCGTCATCCGCGGCGCGGAATCGATCAAGCATCTGGAGGTACTTGCGGCGCCGATGCTGTTGCTGGTCGGGGTGGGCCTGATCGTCTGGGCCTGGCCGCAGGCGTCGGTTGCCGAGCTCATCGCGCGCCCGCCGAGCCGCCCGGTAGGCGCGCCCTTCCTCCAGTACTTCTTCGGCGGACTCACCGCGATGGTAGGCTTCTGGGCAACCCTGTCGCTCAACATTCCGGACTTCAGCCGCTTCGCGAAATCGCAAGGGAGCCAGATCGTAGGCCAGCTCATCGGCCTGCCGCTGACGATGTTCCTGTTTGCCGGTCTCGGCGTGCTGATGACGGCGGCATCCGCGCAACTGGTCGGTGAAACAGTTTCCGATCCGATCTCGCTGATCGGTCACATCGACAATGACTTCTGGACCGTCGTGTCGATGTTGGTGATCATCCTCGCGACGATTTCGACGAACACCGCGGCGAATATCGTGTCGCCGACCAATGATTTCCAGAATGTCGCGCCGAAGCTGATCAACCAGACCAAGGGCGTGCTGCTGACCGGCGCGATCGGCGTGCTGCTGATGGGCTGGGAACTGCTGAAGAAAATGGGGTGGCTGGTCTCCGAGGTCAGCGTCGAGAGTCTCTATTCGAACTGGCTGATTGGCTATTCGAGCCTGCTCGGGCCGATCGCGGGAATCATGATCGTGGATTATTTCCTCATCCGGCGGCAGCACTATGATCTGGCCGGCCTCTACATGGATGGTGGGCCTTACCCGGCGTGGAACAGGAGGGGTTTCATTGCATTCCTGGTGCCGGTCGGCCTGACGCTCATCGCGATCACGACCGGCTGGCTCGGCTGGTTCTACGACTACGGCTGGTTCACCGGCTCGCTGCTGGGCGGAATGATCTATTATTTGCTGAACCGGAAGAGGTAACAGCCTTGGCACTGCTGGTCAGGGGCGGAACGGTGGTCACGGCGGAGCAGAGCGCCCGCGCCGACGTGCTTTGCGACGCCGGCCACATCGTGCAGGTGGCCGCGAACATCGATGGCCCCAATGGATGCGAAGTCCTGGATGCCGGTGGCCAGTACGTGATGCCCGGTGGCATCGATCCGCACACCCACATGCAACTGCCCTTCATGGGCACGGTTGCGAGCGACGATTTCTACAGCGGCACGGCAGCGGGCCTTGCGGGCGGCACGACGATGATCATCGATTTCGTCATCCCGAATCCGCAGCAGAACATCATGGAGGCCTGGCGCCAGTGGCGGGGTTGGGCGGAAAAGGCTGTCGCCGACTATTCATTCCATGTCGCGATCACGTGGTGGGACGAGACGGTGAGCGCGGACATGGAAACGCTGGTGCGCGATCACGGCGTCAACAGCTTCAAGCACTTCATGGCGTATAAGGGCGCCATCATGGCGGACGACGAGACGCTCGTGAACAGCTTTTCGAGAGCGGTCACGCTCGGCGCCATCGTGACCGTCCATGCCGAAAACGGAGATCTCGTTTACACCTTGCAGGACCGGATTTTCCGGCAGGGCATCACCGGACCCGAGGGCCATCCGTTGTCGCGGCCACCGGAGGTCGAAGGCGAAGCGGCCAATCGCGCGATCCGGATTGCTGAAGTGCTGCGCGTGCCGATTTACATCGTGCACGTTTCCTGTCGCCAGGCGCTGGAGGCGATCACGCGTGCCCGGAACGAAGGCCAGCGCGTATTTGGCGAAGTGCTGGCCGGGCACCTGCTGATCGACGATTCCGTTTATCGCGACCCGGACTTCACGCGCGCGGCCGCCTACGTGATGAGCCCGCCCTTCCGCGCCAAGGAGCATCAGGCGGCGTTGTGGCGCGG
>JANPCY010000022.1:0-1871 GCA_031431175.1 Steroidobacteraceae bacterium
GCCTTCCATGAAATTGGGACGCGAGTTAGCCAAATTCAGGTCCAGTATCGCGCCACAGATTGCGGGCCTCGAGCGCATCTACGACAGGGCACGTGGCGTGACATGCCCGGAATGAGGCTGATCGCAGGGTCCGGCCGCAGCGGCACGACTTGGGTCCTGGATGCTCTCGCCACTGCCAACAAGATGAGGCCAGTATTCGAGCCTCTCCATCCCAAGGTGTCGAAGTTTGGCGAACGTTACGGCCATCGGGCGCTGGCACCCGATGAATTGCATCCGGAGCTGCAAAGGTTTCTCGAGGATGTCTGCGCCGGACACAAGGAGCGACTGTGGACGCAGTACAGGTGCCAGCGGCACTTCCTCGTTCCGTCGCCGGCCGACCTCCGTACCATCACAGATGTCGCAAGCCTCGGGCATCGTTGGAGAAAATTCCTCCAAGAAGTGCCCGGGCTTGCGAAAATGTCGACCAGGCGTGAGCCGCTAGTCAAGTGCATCTGGGCGAACCTGATGCTTGGCTGGCTTTCGCGGCAATGCAAGTTCCGTATCGTGCTGGTCGTAAGGCATCCAGGCGCTGTGGCCGAGTCCGAATTGCGCAATGCCTGGAGCGCGAAGTTCGCCTTGGACCGATTTAGAGGCGATCGAAAACTTCATGAATTGACGAACGGTCGGTACTGGGCCCTGTTGGAGCAGAAACTGACGCCGATCGAGGAACTTGCGGCCCAATGGCTCATTGAGAACCAATGGTCCATCGAGACTGCGCCGGCGAACGGCGTGACCGTCGTCTTCTATGAGCGACTGAAGTCATTGCGCGATTCGGAATGGGAGCGTATTCAGAAAGCCTTCGACCTGCAGTGCATGCCCGATGCGGCGATGCTGGCCCGACCGTCGCAGCAAACCGCCCCGCAAGGTTCCGGCATTGATCCGAGCGCAACCGGACGACCGCGGTGGCAGCGTGTTCTGTCGCAGGAACAGATGAGTCAAATCCAGAGAATCCTGGACCATGCGCATTTTGACCTCTATTCGATGAGTAATGCCGAACCGCGCGAAGCGCCCAATACTGCGGTCCTCGCAGAGACCACAGGCTTCGCGCGATGACTTCTTCTGGCGTGATGAAGCTCGCCTTTGGAGTGATTCTTCTCCTTGTCATGTTTGGGCTGGCAGTTGGGGCGAAGCGGACGATCTCGATCGGCGTGCTTCTGGTGCTGATTCCGTTTCAGACGATCGACACCCGTTATGCATCCTCGAGCGTTTTAATCGCATACGTACTCGCGGCGGCACTGCTGATCGGCGGAGGTCTCAGGGTTCGAATGTTGCCGGCCCTCGGAATGATCGTGTTGGCGTACTTTGTGAGCCTGACACTGGCGGATCGCTCATTACTGACGTACCACGTCCTCTTTATGTTCCAGTTTTTTTCCTGCCTTGCGGTGTTTCTGCTCGCGTACAACTTCGCGCTACTCGTCGAGAATGAGCACACTGTAACGGACGTGCTGCTGGCGATAAACATCCTGGTGATTATCTACTGTGCCCTGCAGCTGTCAGTGGGTCCGGGCGAGCGCTATATTCCTCTTGGAATCGACGACCTCAAGTTCAATTTGAATCGCGATCCGGGCGACCCGCGATTGGTGGGACCTTTCGATAATCCGGGCAGTACAGCTGGCTATTTCGCGCTCATGGCACTCGTGTGCGCCTTCGAGATCATGTTTTCGGCCGGCCGGCGGCGCTTGTTCGTGTGGATACTGACCGGCTTCAATTTCATGGGTCTTGTGGCCACGGGGAATAGGGCCGGATTTCTGGTTCTCTTGGCCATGGCTCCGCTGGTGCTGTTCGCCTACCGAAAGGAGCTGGGCGTGCGGAGGATCCTCACGTTTTCGATT
>JANPCY010000023.1:0-8292 GCA_031431175.1 Steroidobacteraceae bacterium
CCGCCGCGGCCGTGGAACAGCGCGAGTTCGATGCCACCCTCCGTGGCCGCTTTCATCAGCTCGGCCTGCGCGCAGTACACGAGGTGGCGCGACGCCGCGATGCCGCATTCCTTGTTGCTCTCGGAGTAGCCGACCAGCACCGTCTGCCGGTTGCCGCGCGTGGCAAGATGACGCCTGTACGCATCCTCGGTCAGCAGCCCGCGCAGGATTTCTCCGGCGTCTTCAAGAGCGGCTGCCGTCTCGACGACCGGCGCTATGTCGAGCGGGACCTCACCGACACTGCGATCCGTGATATCGGCCCAGCGCGCCAGCAACAGCACTGACAGGACGTCGTCCGGCCCCTCGGTTCCGCTGACGACATAGTCGCCGGTCGCGCGATCGCCATATTTGTAGCGGCCCTGGATCAGGGCCTCGAACACCGCCAGCGTGCGCCGTCCGACCGCATCGAAAGGCCCGAGCGGGCCGCGGTCGCGCGCCAGAGCCTCGCGCAGCACCGCGCGGCGCGCTTCCACCTTGCGTTTCTTCCAGTCTGCAAGGGCGAGTCCCTGACGAACCACTTCGCGATGCACCGCAGCATGCTGACGCACGTCCAGCGTCGCCAGGTGAAACCCGAATGTGCGCGCACGGCACAGCAGGCGCTCGACCGGGAACTGGCCGGCATGCCGTCCATGATTATCGCGCAGGCTCGCCGCGACGATCTCGATATCGCGGATGAAGTGCTCGGCGGACTCGTAGTGATTCGGGCGGCCCTCATAGGTCGTCCGCAACCGCTCCGCGACCTGCGACAGGAACACGCGGTAAGGCATGCGGTCATGCCGCGTCGAGGTCGCCTGGCGCGCAGTCGGCAACAGGATGTCGTACTCCGCGATGCGTTGTTCCAGATCGCGGCTGACGCCGATCCGGCTGGCACTTTGCGAGAGCTTGCCGGACAGCGCGCGGCATTCCTCATAGTATGCCGAGATGATGCGCTGATGGTGGCGGTGCAGCGTTTCGCGGATCGACTTTGCGTGGACCTCCGAGTTGCCGTCCATGTCGCCACCGACCCAGGTTCCGAAGCGCAGCAGGAGCGGCATGCGCTCGGTGTCCGAAGGCACTCCGAACACGATCTCGAGCCAGAATGCGAGCTCCTCATACAGCGCCGGAACCACGCGATAGATCACCTCGGCGAGATAGAACAGCACGTGCTCACGCTCATCGGCGACCGTCAGCCGCTCGCGTGAGTGCACGTCGGTCTGCCAGCCCGAGGTCAACTCCATGCGGATCCGCTCCCAGACCGAGCGACGCTCCGCCGGCGTCTGGGTCGGATCGAGCCGCTGGATCATCAAGTCCGCGATCTGCTGCTGCTTGCGCAGCATCGTGCGACGCGTTGACTCGGTAGGATGGGCCGTGAACACCGGATAGATCGTCACGTCGCGGAGCAGGCCCAGCACCTCCCCGCCATCGAGACCGGCCGCCTTGAGCCGGTACATGCAGTCGCCGATCCCGCCCGGTTGCGGCCGGTCACTGCGATTCATGTATTCACGGCGGCGGCGCACGCGATGCACGCGTTCCGCGAGATTGACGACTTCGAACCATTTGCTGAATGCGCGGATCAGGTCGCTGGCCTGTTGTGCGGGTCGGTCCGAGGCGCGCGCGATCAGCTCGACGCGGCCCGCCGGCTCACCTTCGCGGCGGCGGATCGCGGCGACGCGGTCATCCTCGACGAGTTTCAGCAGGACTTCACCGCCCTGATCCCGCAGTACCTCACCCACCAGCGAACCCAGCGCGTGCACATCCTCGCGCAGCGCGGTTTCCTTAGTCGGGAATTGCAGATTTTGACGATGCGTCACGATGGGCTCACAAGCGGCGCGCAAGGGCGCGCCACATCACGATTCGACCAGCGGTCAGTGCTTGTGTCCGCCCGGCCCATGCACGTGGCCATGCGTGCGCTCCTCACGCGTCGCATTGCGCACCTCCGCGACCTCAACACTGAAACAAAGTGTCTTACCGGCCAGCGGATGATTGGCATCCACGGTCACGAGGTCCTTTTCGACGTGGATGACGGTCAGCGTGCGCCCTCCTTGAGGCCCGTCGGCATGGAATTGCTGGCCCGGAGCAATGCCCGCGGCGCCGGGGAGACGGTCCCGCGCAATTACCTGCACCAGGCGTCCGTCACGCGATCCGTAGCCCTTTTCGGGGGCGACGACGACATCGATGCGGTCGCCTGCGACCTTGCCTGTCAGCGCTTCCTCCAGACCGGGAACGATGCCGCCATTGCCGTGCAGATACGCAATCGGGTCGCCACCATCGGAGGAACCAAGCACCGCACCCTGCTCGTCGCGCAGCGTGTAATGAATCAGGACAACCTTGCCATTACCCACATTCATGTGGAATCCTGAGACCGATCCCAGGGCTCAATGGTAGAGCATCGCCGGTAATCAGGCCGGGAAGAACTCGATCGGTTTGGTCGTTGACATCGCCTCGACATCCTTGTCCTCGAACCGGAACATGCGGATTCGCGCGACCAGCTTGCGCTCCAGTTCACCGTCCTTGAGTTCGCTCGATACGATGTGGCAATCGGTAATCTCACCCCAGGGGGCGATCGTCAACTCGAAAACGACCTTGCCCAGCAATGCCGGATTGTCGCGCAGTGCGCGATTATAGAGTGCGTATATCGCCGCCTTGTTCCGATCAAAGACGAGTTCGATCTCCTCCTGGCTACGCGAGGCTTTCTTGCCCGTGCCGCTGCGCGAGGCTCCGTTCCCGTCGCCGCCACTCATTGCGCTACCAGTACCGCTGCCGCCGAATGGCACCTGCATGCGCGTCGTGCCGTGCCCGTCGAGCGTGCCGGTACCGCTGCCAAAGCCCCGGCTGACGCCGGCGGTGTTGATCCCTCCGGTCAAGGTACCGGTGCGTGTCGTAATCAGGGACCGCTCGGCGCGTGGCGTGCCTCCGTCACCCTTGGCGCTCGCCAGCGGCGCAAGGTCCTCTTTCTTGACGTCGAATTTGTCGCGCAGGTCTGCAAGCTGGTCGGCGAATGGCAGCAGACCAGCCTGCGAGGCCTTGCGGCGCGCGTCCTGCGTTCGCTTGAGGTCTGGCACCGGTTGTTCGACCGGCCGGGTCTGCTCGGGCTGCACACGCTCGGGTTGCACCGGTGGTGCCGGTGGCAGCGGAATCGCCCCCTCAAGGACCAGTTGCGCAAGCCGCGGTGGCACCGGCGGCGGCACGTCGAAGGGTTGCTCGGATTTCGGCAGCCAGGGCACCACGAGGCCGAGCCCAAGGATTACGCCCATTGCCCACAGCCAGATGCGCCGGAAACGCTCGCGCTCTTCCTCGGGCACGTTCCATGGCAGCTCGAAGCTGCGGTAGAAATCGGTGGCGGCGGCGCTCAAGCGCGCGCTCCCGATGCTTCAGGATCCGCTGACATCGGCGCCCATCGCCTCCGGTTTCTGTAATACGGCGAGTGACAACTGGCCGTAGTCCGCGTCGGTGCAGCTCGCCATGACCTTCTTGAGGACTCGGTAGGGAATCTCGCGGTCCGCGAGGATCGTAATTTCCCTGGCACTTGCATCGGTCGCGGCGGCGCGCTGCAATGCCCGATCGGACTGTGCCTTGAGCGCGCGGCGCAATGGCGCGATGATGACGCCATCGTGTGCGTCGACATCAGCGACGGTCACGACCGGCTCTCCCTGCACCAGCACCTGGTCCTTCGTCACCATCACGACGACTGTCTCACGTGGCTTCTCGACCGCCACCGATTCCGGCAGTTTCAGCACTTTTGGCGGCTCGAGTGACTGCACTTCGGCCGAATTGACCAGCAGGAAGAACACGAGGATCGTGAAGATATCCATGAGCGAAACGAGCGAGAGTGACGCCGGGCGATTTCGCTTGTGGTGGCGCTCCATTCGTTTGGCGCGTGCCGAGTGGCTCATTTACCCCCCTCGAGCGCAGGCGCATCGCCGATCGAGATTTCCGGGAATAGTTCCTGCTGAACCACGCGCCCGCCTTCGGTCACCGTCCGCACCCTGGCAATGTCCATGACCTGGACTACTGTGTCGTAGGAGACCTGCGGCTCCAGGAGAATCGTGGCCGCGGCGAGTTCCGGGAAACGCGGCTTGATTTCGTCGGCCAGGTACCGCCCGAGGCCCGCAATGTTGCGCTTTCCTTCGAGGTCCGGAAACGCACGCAACAGGCCCGTGCCCCGATCCGCGACTTCGATGCGACCCTCGCGCACGACGATTTCCAGGTTGATCGCCTGCGGCGTCTCCGGCACCGACTGGCTCGAACTCGGCAGATTTATCTCGAGTATCGTCAGGCGCGAAAAGACAGCCGTGATCAGCAGGAAGGGCACCAGCACCACCATCAGGTTCATGAAAGCCGTAATCGACAATTCCTCCGCATCCTTGCGGCGATGACGGCGCGCGGCGCGGGTGACGACGCTCACGCAGGCTCCGGCCTGCGTTCGACGACGGTGTTCAGGAATTTGACGGACGCCATTTCAAGGCTGTCCACGATCTGGGTCGTCTTCGACTGCAGCACCGAGTGCAGCAGCAGCAGCGGGATCGCGACGATCAGGCCGAATGCGGTCGTGTTCATTGCGACCGAAATCGACGCAGACAGCAATTCGGCCTTCTCTGCCGGATCCGCAGTGGACACCGCCTGGAACGCCTGGATCAGACCGATGATGGTGCCGAGCAAGCCAAGCAGCGTTGCGATGTTCGCGAAGCTCGCGAGGTAGTGCGTGCGGCGTTCAAGACGCGGCACAATCTCCATCAGGCTCTCTTCCATCGCCTTCTCGACGTCGTCGCGCCTTCTCGCGCTTTGCACGCGCGCAAGGCCATAACTCAGAATCTGGCCGATAGCTGACTTCGAGTCGGTGGTCGCTGCAAGCGCGCGACGGTAATCACCCTGCCCGAGGAATGGTGCAACCTCGCTCCAGACCCTGCGGTTGGCACCTTCCGTGTGCCAGAGGTAGATATAGCGCTCAATCGCAACTGCGATCCCGAGTGCCGCAACCAGGGCGATCGGGTACATGAATAGCCCGCCGTCCTGGAAAAAACTGATCATCGTTCCAAACATATCCATGGGGTGACTCCTGGTGTCTCCCGGCCATTGCGAAAATCGTCAAGGCTTCGTTTTCGACGCAGCCAATGCCTCGTAATAATTCACCTCGCGCCGGAACACGTCACGGTCCACTGGTGCGAGGACATCGTCGATCAGCGAGCGTACCGGCTTGCCGGAAAGGTCGCCGAGATCGGCTTTCTTCCACGGCACGATGTACATGACCTTTGGCAACTCGCGATTGCCGGTGATCGAGGTCGTCTCCAGTTCCAGCCGGTCAATCGTGCTGAATCTTGGCTCCCGCGAGGGCGCTGCGACGGGCGGCTCGGCGAGCTTCTCCGCCGGCTCCTGCGCCATCGCGGCGCCAGACAGCAGCAGCATGACGATCATCGTCCAGTGTTTCATGGCGCTGCCTCCGCGCTCTGCTCTTCCCGCCCGGCGCGTACCCGGATTTCCGTGATCCAGGCCGCAACCTGCATGTCCGGCGCCGGCAGCAAGGCCTGGTAGCGTTCGTATTCTGCGAGGGCTTGCGTCGCGCGACCGAGATACAGGTCAAGAAGTACGCCAAGATTGACCACCGGCAGCGGGTCCAGGGGGTCGAGCACCTGAGCGGCCCGGTAAGCCTCCTCGGACTGCTCCATGCGCCCCTGCATGCGTAGTATGACCCCACGGGCGGTCAGCACGGCCGCCTGCGGTGCGGCATTCGCCAGCCAGGCCTCGGCCTCAGCCAGGCGTCCAGCCGCGAGTTCGACCAGGGCGGCTGCGACCGCAGGATCGCCGGTAGCGACCGGCAACCGTTCTTGCTTGCGAAAGCGCGCCGGCTTCAGCTCGGCGAGCGCCGCATAGCTCGCCCGTACGGAGTCGTCATACACACCCGCGGCGGCGCGCGCCGCATTCGCCTCATGCAAGTCGATCGCCTTTTCCTCGAAAGGATAGGCTTGTTCCTCCAGCAGCAATTCGTACTGCTCGAGCTCTTCGGCATCGAGGTTGCGCGGGCGCTCCGAGGCCAGTAGGTCACGCGCGAGGCGCCGGTACATTTCCGCGGTCGTATATGTTGCGGCGGTTGCCACTTCAGCGATCCCATAGTCAGCAGCCGCTCGATACGCGGTAAGCGCAGCCTCCATTGCGAAGCTTTTTGCCTTCAGCGATTTTGGCAACGGTGCATTGAGCACCACCGCTTCGAAGGCAACACGCAACGGTTCCGCGAGCTCGAGCGCAGCCTGTGCCGCCAGGCTGCGGCTGAGCGCGGTTCGATGCTCGCCAGCCGCGCCATCAGCGGCGACAATGGCTTCAAGCCAGTGCGCCCTTGCGGCCGGGTCACCTGCTTCGCGCGAAAGGTCGGCTAATTTCTGGCGTGCCGACATCGCGTCGTCAAGCGGCTCGGGGAAACGCTCCACGAAGCGCGGCCATACCTTGAGCAATTGACCGCGGTCGCCGGCCTGCTCGTAAAATTCTGCGGCCCTCAGGAGTGCCGCGCGCCGCAGATCTGCAGGTTCGTCGCCGTCATCCGCGACTCGCTCAAGTTCGGCCGCAGCTTCCCGCGGCTGCCCGCTCTCGGCATACGCCACGGCGAGATCGCGCGGCACCGTGCGGGCGAGCGGGTGCGCCGGAAAGTCGCGCCGGAATGCCTCCAGTATCGGGATCGCGCGCGGCCATTCCTTTCCGCGCAACAGCAATGTCGCCGCGTCGTGCTGTGCGCCCGCGACCAGGCTCGAGCGCGGAGCCGCAACCGCTATGCGCAGGAAGTCATTCACGGCACCAGCGGAATCTCCGGACTGTGCGCGCGCCTCGCCTTGCTTATAGACGGATGCAGCCAGGCGTTCTGCAACGGCATCCCGATCCGGCGTGTCGGCTGAAAGCCAGCCCAGGATCCGGATATAGGCCGCTTCTGCTTCACCGTAGCGCCCAAGGTCGAAACTCGAGTCCGCGATGATGCTCCAGGCCGCGCGTTGTTCATCCGGCGACAGCGCAGGCAAATGCGCTGCCGCGCGACGGGCGCTGTCAGCTGCCTGCTCGTGGAGACCCAGCGCAAGCTGCTGGCGCGCGCTTCGCAACCAGATCTTGCCGGCCTCCGGATGCGTCGCGTGCACGGTCGAGAAGCGCGCCGCACTGTCGATACCTTCGCGATGCCAGGTGGTGCGTTCGGCGCCCGACAACTGTGGTTCATGACGCTCGCGCGCAACCAGCGCCGCGTAGGCCGCGTCACCGCTGCGTGGCCCTGCGGGCCTGTCGTAAGCAGTGCGTTCGTATTCAATGGCCGCGTCGCGATATTGCCCGCTCTCGAACAGCAGGTCCGCGAGCAGGTAATTGGTCTCGGCGATGTCGGGCTCATCCGGGAACGATTGCAGCAGGTCGCGATACCAGCGCGCAGCCTGTTGGTAATCACCTGGTTTGCTGCTCTTCTGCGCCAGCGCATGATGGAGCTGCGCCAGGTCGCGAAGATTCGACTTCAGTTGCGCCACGACTTCCGGCGCGCTTGCGCGCGTGCGCGTGGCCCAGAATGGCCCGTCGAATGCGTAAAGCTCGACGTACTCGCGCTTGCCCTCCAGCGCCAGCTCGGCGAAGCCACCCTTCAGATACGCCTCGATGGCACGTCCCTGCAGGGCCGGGGAACGCGCATCTTCCGGATGCCGCGCCGCATACGTCCGATAGGCATTGGCCGCATCCGTGTAGCGTTCTTTCTCGACCAGCAGGTCGCCCAGTGATGCATGCAACCGCCATCCATAGGCGGGAGAGCCGTGCTGCGCGAGCGCAGCGGAGAGTGCAGCGGAGGGATCGTCAGCTGTGAACTGGATCCCGAGGACGCGAATCGTGTCCTGCACGAGTTCACGATCCGCGCGCGACAACTGGTCCAGACTCTCGATCTCGACACCGGAAGCGTTCAGCAGCTTGCGATCCAGCACAGCCAGGAACGACACGGAACTCGCTTCGATGCGGGATTGTTTGAACAGCGCCCAGCCATGCTTATAAAGGGCTTGCTCGTGGAACGCCGACTCGCTGCCGATCCCGATGACCGCCGCGTAGGCGGACTCCGCATCCGCCCAACGTTGGGCGCTGAACAGGATCTCGCCGCGCCGAAACTGGGCCTCCTCAATATGGCGGCTTGCGGGAAATCTTGCGGCCAGCCGGTCAAGGTAAGAAAGCGCGCGTTCGGCATCTCCTTCCGCTTCCCATGCGCGGCCAAGCTGGTAGAGCACCGAATCGATGCGCGGGTGATTGGGCGCCTCCGCAAGGAGCCGCTCGTACAGCACG
>JANPCY010000024.1:0-16276 GCA_031431175.1 Steroidobacteraceae bacterium
TGGACGATGACGCGCACACCCTGCTCCTCAAGGCGAATCGTCGAGGACATCGATATCACCGTCGCGATCGAGCCCGGACCCGACAGCGACGGCATGGCGAGCGGCGAGAACGAAATGTCGGCCTTGGACCGCGCCTCGGCGAGCGCCTCGGGGGACATGACAGGCTCTGCGTCGGGGAACAGCATCCGGAATCCGAGAAAGGCGATCACCAGACCCCCGGCGATGCGCAGGCCCGGTATCGAAATGCCGAAGACCTGCATGATCAGGGTGCCCAGCAGCAGGAATGCAACCAGGATGCCGCTCGCGTAAATGCAGGCCTTGCGGACCTGGCGCTCGCGCGAGACGGGATCGAGATGCGAGCCGATGCCGAGCAGGAGCACTGCCGTCCCGACCGGATTGATGATCGGCAGGAGTGTCGCGACGGTCAGGCCAACATATCCCAGGAAATCAGCGACGAAGCTCATGGTTACGCTATCTTACAATGAGCGCATGACAACTTCCGGCAGCACACCCAGGATCCGGCTGACCCAGGCGTTTTACCTGGTGGTACTCGCGCTGGTCGCGATCAGCGGCGGCCGGAGTCTGCAGGGCGGCTTTGCGCTGGTTGCGCAGTTCGCTGGATTCCTGCTGGTCGTCGCTGCAGTACTCGGGCGACTCTGGACCACACTCTTCATCGCCGGCCACAAGGACGAACGGCTGGTGCGCGAGGGTCCGTTCTCGCTGTGCCGGCATCCTCTGTATCTCGGCTCCGTCGTCGGCGCGTCCGGCATCGGCCTGACGACCCTCTCGCTGACACTGACGATTGCGCTGCCGCTCATTGTCGGTGCGATCGTATTCACAGCCGCCCGTCGCGAAGACGCGGCCCTGCTTGCAGCGTATGGCGATGCCTGGCGCGAATACCGGGATCTGGTGCCTGCGTTCTGGCCCAACAGCTTGCAGCAACGGTCGCCCGAGTGGGTCACTGTGCCCCCGCGAATCTACCGCAAAGCATTTCTCGACGCCGCTTCCTTCCTCTATCTGTGGCTGCTCGTCGTGCTGCTCGAGGTCCTGCGCGCAGGCGGCGCCTGGCAGGCGCTCTTTAGCTTGCCCTGAAGCAAAATCATGAAACTCCTGAAGTCCGACCTGTTTGGCCAGATGACGCTGGAACAGGAACGCGGGCAAGCCGTCGTGGTTCGCGACTCGGGACCCGCGCGCTGGTGGCTCGCCTGGCTTGCGCGCCGCCTGTGCCTTCGCGAAGCGCGCGCCCTCGCCCGGCTCGACGGGCTGCCGGGTACGCCGCGGCTGCTCGCAGTCGAGGCCCACCGCCTGCGCCGCGAATGGATCGAAGGCCGGCCCATGCAGATCGCAATGCCACGCAATCCCGATTACTTCCGCCGCGCGCGCTGCCTGGTTGCAGCTCTTCACCGCCGGGGTGTGGCGCATAACGATCTCGCAAAGGAACCCAACTGGCTGGTCACGCCGATCGGCACGCCAGCGCTCGTGGATTTCCAGCTCGCCACAGTGTCGGCGCGTCGCGGACGGCTGTTTCGCGTGCTGGCGCGCGAGGACCTGCGACATCTACTGAAGCACAAGCGTCTCTATTGCCCGGAGCGCCTGACCGCGCGTGAACGGCGCATCCTTGCGACGCCGGCGCCGATTTCACGCCTGTGGATGGCGACCGGCAAGCCGGTTTACCGGTTCATCACGCGCCGGTTGTTGGGCTGGGCAGATCGCGAGGGTGCTGGCGACCGCCGATTCTGAAAATCATGTTTGGCATGCCGGCGCGGATTCGTTATGGTTGCGCCATGGCCATCTGTCACCAGCACAATCTGAAGGCGGCCCTGCCGCTGGCGCGGCCCTTCGGAATCCAGGTCCGCCTGAAGCCCGGCGATCCCTTTGTGAAGCTGGTCGGGCCCGACTGGCAGAAGTCACATTGGTTTGAGACCGCGAGAGAGCGCGATGCGGTGCTTGCCGACATGGAAAGCCGGCATCTCTATTCACGCCGCGGCGATGAACCTTCGGTCGTGCTCGAGAGAATCGAGCAAGCCTAGCGCACGCGGCCCAGCAGCAAATAGAAGCTGCGGTCGCCGCCCTCGCTCACGCCCGCGGCCAGGTAAATCGGGCCGAGGTAGGTATCGAAACCGAGAAAAGCTGCGCCATTGACGCGCGCTGAGTTGAAGTCGATATCGCTGCGGCTTTCCCAGACGTCTCCGACCTCGAGTGAAACGCCCACATAGGTCGGCACATTCAGGAATCCTCCCCCGCCGCTGCCGACGCGCCGGTAGTAGAGCGCACGCGCGACGCCGAAATGCGGGCCGCTCAGCGAATCGGCTGGCAGGCCAGACAGGTTGAACAGCCCGCCCAATGAGTAGAAATCCTGGACCGAATCCTGCGGACCCGATACCACGGCGCCGCCGGTCGTCCACAG
This sequence comes from Steroidobacteraceae bacterium, assembly GCA_031431175.1. Classification (GTDB taxonomy): domain Bacteria; phylum Pseudomonadota; class Gammaproteobacteria; order Steroidobacterales; family Steroidobacteraceae; genus SCUD01. Next base: position 2,408 of record JANPCY010000024.1, read on the forward strand.
CACATAAGTGCTGCGGCCCAAGGAGCGCGCCAGCAGCCAGTCGAAGGAGATCCGGTCCGCGTTGGCGTCGGCACCCAGCCCCTTGCGCGGGCCATTCCATTGCAGCGTGAAGGATTCGCCGTGCCGCGGGAAATAGACGTCGTCGAGACGGTCCAATATTAGGCGCGAGTACAACTCACCGCGATTGAAGTCTATGCGCGGCGGCAGGTCCGGGTCCGCTGCATTGCCGACCAGCAATTGCTGCTCACCTTCACCGCGGATCAAGCCGACGCGCAACTCGCCCCAGTTGCCGAATTCGCGACCGAGATCCAGCCCGGCCTCCTGATTGCGCACACGGTAGGTCGCGAGCCGCTCGTCCCCCGAGAAGAAATCGAAGTTCCGTCGCTCGACCAGCAGACGCGGCGCGACGAACCAGTCCCAGGCATAGCCGAGTGGCTGGTAGAAATCCGTGGAGAACCGCGGGCGAGCGCCAATGCGCAGGTCGGTCTGCCACTCGGCGCCGTACTTGTTCACCTCGGTGACCAGTGTGCGGACGCCGGCATTGAAGCTGTTGGAACCTTCGAAATCGTCCTGCAGCTCGAGGCCAAACCGCACGTAGTTCGGGCCCCAGCTCTTGCGCCGCGCAGCGACCTCGATGCCCTCGGCCTCGTGATCCCGCACGATCTTGTAGTCCAGAGACTCGAAGTTGCCATCGCCATACAGATGCGACAGGCGCCGCTCCATTGCGCCGGGATCCAGCGGCATTCCGACGATCGGCGAAAGCTCCGCCTCGATGCGCTCGCGATAGCGGTCGGATCTCGCGTCCACGCGAACAAACTGGATCTCCGGCAGCGTCGACTCGCCGGCTGCCCGCGCGGCAACAAAGCGCTGCCACTGTGCCTCGCTGACACCGAGCGCAGCGAGACGTGCTGCCTGCCTCCGCGCGCCATCGACGCCGTGCGTGACCGTTTGGTCGACAACCGTGAAATCGAGCGACAGCATGTTGCCGAGCGACGGCTCGATCAGCACATCCCGGTCGACAAGTAGCTCGCGCTGCCGCTCAGTCTCGCGCTGCATCATGATGCTGAGCATCTGGTTGGAAACCGCGAGCGCCGAATTGAGTTCACTACGGCCGACCGGCTGGAATCCGACATCCACCGCAATGACGATATCCACGCCCATTTCCTTGGCGACGTCCACCGGCAGATTTTCGACCAGGCCGCCGTCCACGAGCAGCCGGTCGTCGAGCTCGACCGGCGCGAACACGCCGGGCGCGGACATGCTGGCGCGCAGGGCCTCGGTCAAGTCACCGCCGGCGAGCACGCGGCGCTCCCCGGTCTCGAGATCGGTTGCGACCGCGCGAAAGCGGGTTGGCAGGCGATCGAAGTCATCGATACCCGCGATCGAGATCGTGGCGCGGCGCAGGATCTGAGTGAGTTTCTGGCCCTGGATCAGCCCGTGCGGCACGCGGAACTTGCCGGCCTTGAGGCCCAGCGGGAAGCGGACCAGGAATTCGCGATCGTCCTGCTTGCGCCGGAAATTCAGGTCGCTGCGCGGCGGATGATCACGAAATGCGGAATTCCAGTCTACCGTTCGCACCAGCGCTTCGATCTCCGCCGCCGTCATGCCTGAAGCGTAAAGGCCGCCGATCACGGCCCCCATGCTGGTGCCCGCGATAGCGTCAACCTGGACACGCAATTCATCGAGCACCTTCAGCACCCCAACATGTGCAAGACCGCGCGCACCGCCGCCCGACAGGACCAGCCCGATGCGCGGGCGTGGCGGCGGTTCATCAACAGGCGCCTGCTGCGCCAGTGCGGGAGCGGCGATCAGCAGGCAGAGCGCGAGCGTTATTGAGCGGGCCATGTTCAGCAGCACCTTCGGACGCCATCCCAGCGGGCCGTCTGCTCGCTCCTGAAGAATTCCTCGCGCGACAATGGTTGGGCCGCGGGATGATGTGCGTGTAAATGTGCGAGGTACTGCTCGTAGGCGGACAGGCCCGATGCGCCTGTGAAGATGTCGCGAATGCGTGCGCCAGACCCGGCAAGCGCGAGGTAAATCACCCGCATCAATTGTCGATCACGCATTCGCCACTCCCGCGTACTGCGTGCGCTGGTACGGTGCCTCAGTGGCCGCCGTCAGTGGCTCGCTACGGTACGCGCGCCAGCCAATCCGCAACATGTCGAGGATTACGACCCACAGCACCAGCAGGAAGAATGCGGTCAACGCCGCATCGATCCGCAGGTTGATCATCAGTTTGCCGGCAACCGCCGCCCTGTCCATGGCCAGCGCGCCGGCCGCAAGTTTCTCCGCGAGATCCGCAGCACCGGCGAGAAATCCGATCTTGGGGTCCAGGCTGAACAATTTCTGCCAGGCTGCGGTCGTCGTCACCACGGCCAGCCACGCGAGCGGAAATCCGGTGACCCAGCAATATCGCGCGCGTCCGGTTTTCAGGAAGATCGCGGTTGCAATCGCGAGCGCGATGCCGGCCAGCATCTGGTTCGCGATACCGAACAACGGCCAGAGGATGTTGATGCCGCCGTAGGGATCGATGACGCCGACATACAGGAAGTAACCCCAGCCGGTCACCACCAATGCGCTCGCCAGGATCACCGACGGATACCACGATGTGCGGCCGAATGGCTCCCACAACTGCCCGAGCGCGTCCTGCACCATGAAGCGCCCGACGCGCGTGCCGGCATCGAGCGTGGTCAGGATGAATACCGCCTCGAACATGATCGCAAAGTGGTACCAGATCGCTAGCAGCCGTGCGCCGAAAACGCTCGAGAAAATGCTCGCCATGCCTACGGCAAGCGATGGTGCGCCACCGGTGCGTGCGAAGAGCGTTGCCTCGCCCACTTCATTGGCAAGCGCTTGCATCTGCCCGATCGTGACCGGGAATCCCCAGGACGTGAGCGTGGCGACCGCCGCATCCGGCGAACCCCCGAGCGCCGCCAGCGAGCTGTTGATCGCGAAATACACGCCGGGATCGAGAAGGGTCGCGGCGATCATCGCCATGATCGCGACGAACGACTCGAGCATCATCGAGCCATAGCCCACGAGCCGCACGTCCGCCTCGGTGCGGATGAGCTTCGGCGTCGTTCCGCTCGCAATGAGGGAGTGAAAGCCGGAGATCGCGCCGCAGGCGATCGTGATGAACACGAATGGAAAAAGCTTGCCGGAGAATATCGGACCCGTACCGTCGATGAAGCGCGTGAGCGCCGGCATTTTGAGCTCGGGTTGCATCACTACAATTGCGATCGCGAGCAGCACGACCGTGCCCAGCTTCAGGAAGGTAGACAGGTAGTCCCGCGGAGCAAGCAGCATCCAGACGGGCAGGATCGCCGCGACGAACCCGTATCCCATCACGAACCAGGCAAGTGCCGGGCCGTCGTGATCGAACCAGGTGCGCAGCACCGGGTGATGATCGATCCAGCCGCCACCGACCACGGCAAGCAGCAGCAGCGCGATGCCGATCGCCGAGCCTTCCAGCACCCGCCCCGGCCGGATGCCGCGCATGTAGAACCCGACGAGCATGGCGATCGGAATGGTCGCGAACACCGTGGCGGAGGCCCAGGGGCTGTGCTTCATCGCGTTCACGACCACCAGTCCGAGCACGGCGATCAGGATGATCATGATCGCGAGCGTCCCGAACTGTGCCGCGAACCCGCCGAGCGGCCCGAGCTCATCGCGCGCCATCTGACCGAGCGAGCGGCCATTTCGCCGGGTGGAAAGGAACAGGATCACCATGTCCTGTACACAGCCGCCGAGCACCGATCCGGTCAGGATCCAGAGCGTGCCGGGCAGGTATCCAAACTGAGCCGCAAGTGTGGGTCCGATCAGCGGCCCCGGCCCGGCGATGGCTGCAAAGTGGTGGCCGAACACGACCCAGCGCGGGGTCGGCACGAAATCGCGTCCATTGTCGAGCCGCTCTGCAGGTGTGGCGCGCGTGGTATCCGTTGACAGCACCCTGGCCGTGATCCACGCCGCATAGAAGCGATAGCCGATGGTGTAGAGGCAGACCGCGGCGGCCAGGATCCAGAGGGCATTGATGGGCTCACCGCGGTTTAGCGCGATGCCGGATACCGCAACAGCTCCAATGACCGCTAGCGCGATGCCGATGAGCTTCTGCATATCACTCCCCCGTCGAGCGCATCCTCACCGATAATCGTAGCCGTGCCCAAGCCCGCCAACAATGTCGCTATTTTCTCGCTGCTCGCGATACTACACGCGACACCGGCGCGATCGCTTGACGAAATAGTTGTCACGGCCACGCGAAGCCCGGTCGCAGTGATGGACTACCCGGGCAGTGCGACCCGCATTGACGCCCTGACGGTCGGGCTGACCGGTCCGACGCACTCCTCCGAACTCCTGAACCGCGCACCAGGAACAATGATCCAGCGCGGCAGCGGACAGGAATCCCTGACAGCGCTGCGCTCGCCGGTGCTGACCGGTGCCGGTGCCTGCGGTGCCGTGCTGGTGCTTGAGGACAGCATCCCGATCCGGCCGGTCGGCAACTGCAACGTCAACGAACTGTTCGAGGTCAACATCGAGCAGGCCGCCGCCGTCGAGATCCTTCGCGGTCCCGGCAGCGCATTATTTGGATCAAACGCGGCGCACGGCATCATCAATGTGATTCCGCCGTTGCCGGATGAACTGCCGGTGCTCGGTCTCGCGCTTGAAGCCGGCAGCGACGACTACCGACGCATGCGACTTGCGGCTTCGACTGAATCCGAAGGACGAGGACTGGGCATCGCGCTGCTCGCGACCGACGACGGCGGCTGGCGTGATTCTTCCGGATTTTCGGAACAGAAGCTGAATGCCGTGTGGACCCACACGCTCGCCACCGGCGACCTGACCATGCGCCTGGCAGCGACGCACCTCGATCAGGAGACCGCTGGATTCATCATCGGTGAAGGTGCTTATCGCGATCCGGCGCTCGCGCGCTCGAATTCGAATCCTGAGGCCTATCGCGACGCCCACAGCCTGCGGGCCACCGCGCATTACCAGAATGAAACCGGCTTTGAATGGCGCGGCTACCTGCGCAGCTCGCGCATGGACTTCCTGCAGCATTTCCTGCTCGGCCAGCCCGTCGAGGACAACGGCCAGGACAGTGCGGGCCTGATGATTTCCATCGCGCGCGCCGATGTCGCGGGCGGTGAGCTGGTGCTGGGCACGGATGCCGAGGTTGCCGCGAGCTCGCTGTTGCAGTTCCAGGACGGCCCGACGACCAGCCCTTCGCCTGCGGCGAATGCGATCCGCCCGGCAGGAAAGCATTACGACTATGAAGTGGATTCGCGGGTACTCGCGGCTTATGCGCAGTGGCAGCGGTCGCTCGCGCCACGGTGGTCGCTCGAGCTCGGCGCGCGCCTCGAGCAGGTTCATTACGCTTACGACAACCAGATGATCGACGGTAACACCGATGCGGCCAACGTGCCTTGCCCGGCTGGCTGCCTTTACTCGCGTCCGGCGGATCGCTCCGATGACTTCAGGAATTTTGCTCCGCGGCTCGGGCTTGTCTGGCGTCCTGCCGGTAGCATCGCCGCCTACTTTTCCCTGGCCCGCGGTTTCCGCGCACCGGAAGTAACCGAACTTTACCGACTTCAACGCCAGCAATCGGTCGCAGAACTCGACTCGGAGCGGGTGGACGCGGCAGAACTGGGCCTGCGCTTGCGTGGCGCCTCGGCCGGCATTGATCTCGCGGTATTTCATATGGACAAGCAGGAGGTGATCCTGCGCGACTCCGCCGGCTTCAACATCAGCGGCGGACGCACGCGCCATCGCGGCCTCGAGTACGATTTCGACTGGAACTTCACCGAAGGCTGGACGATTGAAGGCAGCGGCAGCTTGGCGCGGCATGAGTATCGCTTCACGGCGGTGGTCGAGCAGGGAGAGCAGATCACTTCGGGAAGCGACATCGACACCGCGCCGCGCCACCTGAATGCAATACGCCTGCGGCACGATGCCGGCCGGCTGGCTGCGGAACTGGAATGGCAGCATGTGGGCGACTACTGGACCAATGCCGCCAATACGGCGCGATATCCCGGTCACGATCTCGCTAACCTGCGGTTAACCTGGCAACTGCATCCGTCATGGCTGCTGGGGTTGCGCGCAATGAACCTGCTCGATACGGCCTATGCTGACCGCGCCGATTTTGTGACAGTTGGCGGCCTCGGCAGCTATCGTTACTTTCCGGGCCGCGGCCGCGCGGCCTTTGTCGAGCTGGCCTGGCGGGAGGACTGAGACCATGCATTACGCCGCGATGATCGTCACTGCCCTCGTCGGTGCTTCACTTGCCGTGCAGATCGGGCTGAATGCCACCATGCGCCAGCACGTCGGCTCGCCAATGGCGGCAGCCCTGATCAATTTTGTGGTCGGGGCACTGGTGCTGTTCCTGATCGTTCTGCTCAGCCGCGGATCCTTGCCAGTGCTCGCACAGGCGGGTGGCGCGCCCTGGTGGGTCTGGGGCGCGGGCCTGCTCGGCGCCGTGTTCATCGCCGCTTCGACGGCCTTCGGGCCGCTGATCGGCGGCGCTACATTCCTGGCGCTGCTGGTCGCCGGGCAGATGATTGCGGCGCTTGCGATCGATCACTATGGCCTGCTAAGTTTTCCCGTGCGGCCAGTCGATGGCTGGCGCATCGCGGGCGCGCTGCTCGTGGTCGCCGGCGTACTTGTTCTGGCGCGTCGCTAGGCCGCGCGCGAGGTCTCGTCGCTTTCAGCCTGCGGCGAATACTCCACGATCGGCGCTGTACCGAACCAGTCGAGCCTGGTCGCGAGTGCCGCGACGGCCCCGACAAAAAGCATCGACGGTGAGGCGATCGCGTGGCGGCGCGCCGCGTCCGGAAGGGCCGCAAGATCCGTGACGACGACGCGCTGGTTGTCACGCGTGCCATTCTCGACGAGCGCTGCGGGAGTCAACGGTGCAAGCCCCGCCTTGAGCAGGCGGTCGCGGATCGCCTCGAGTTCCGCCACACCCATATAAAAGGCCAACGTCTGGCCGGGTCGTGCAAGACCGGGCCAGTCGATGGTATCCATGGACTCGCGGCAATGCGCGGTCACGAATTGCAGACCCTGCGCGTGATCGCGATGGGTCAGCGGGATGCCCGCATATGCCGCACAGGCGAGCGCCGCGGTGATACCCGGCACGACTTCGAAGGCGATCCCATGGCGCTGCAGATATTCGAGTTCTTCGCCCCCGCGCCCAAACACGAAGGAGTCGCCACTCTTCAATCTCACGACCCGTCGCCCGCGCCGCGCCGCGACGACCATCATGCGATTGATACGTTCCTGCCGCGCACCATGGCCACCCGGCGTCTTGCCGACATCGATGACTTCAGCGTCCCGGCGCGCGCGCGCCAGCACCTGGGTCGAAACGAGACGATCGGTGAGGATCACGTCGGCCTCCTGCAGGGCGCGTAGCCCACGCAGCGTCAGCAGCTCCGGGTCGCCTGGTCCCGCACCCACCAGCGTGACGGAGCCAATGGGCCGGGAGCGCGCGGTCAGGCGCTGCTCCAGCAAGTCATCTGCATCGCTTTCGCGACCCGCACGCACGAAAGCAGCGGCGGGCCCATCCAGCAGCCAGCCATAGAAATTGCGCCTGGCTGCGAGGTCGGCGATATTCGAGCGAATGCGCGCGCGCCAGCGCTCGGCGAAGAGTGCGAGCCGTCCCCATGATTCATCGAGCAGGGACTCGATCAGCGCGCGCACGCGCATCGCAAGCATCGGTGCCACGCCGCCACTCGAGATCGCAACGACCAGCGGCGAGCGATCAACGATTGCAGGCACGATGAATGACGATAGTGCCGCATCGTCCACGACATTGACCGGTATGCCGGCCTCGCGCGCGGCAGCTGCCACCGTCGCATTCACTTCCTTGTCGCCGGTCGCGGCGATTACGACGCGCATGCCCGCGACGTCCGCGGGCTCGAAGCATCGTGCGAACCAACGCAAGCTGCCGTTCTGCGCGCCTTCTGCGATTCCGGCACTGGCCGTCGGTGAGACGATGGTGACGCTCGCGCCCGCCTGGCTCAGAAGCGCTAGCTTGCGTGTGGCGATCGCGCCGCCGCCGACAATCAGTGCGGGTGCCGATTGCAGATCCAGGAAGGCAGGGAAATAGCGCAAGGGCCTCAGATCTCCGAGCCGTTCATCTCGTGCAGACCGCACTCGCGCTTCAGGCCGAAGAAACGCGTGGCCTCGGCGTCGTCACCGGCATCGCGCAACGAGTGCGTCGTGTGCCAGTCGCCGATCGATACATAGCCCTGCTCCCACAGCGGGTGATACGGCAGCTCGTGCTTTTTCAGGTAGCGATAAACGTCGCGGTCCGTCCAGTCGAAGATCGGGTGCACCTTGTAGCGCGCGGCGCCGGTCAATTGCACGGGTTCGATCGAAGCACGCGTGAGCGACTGCTCCCGGCGCAAGCCCGCGAACCAGGTACCGCCATTCAGGTCGCGCAATGCGCGCTCCATCGGCTCGACCTTGTTCATGCGGTTGTAGCGCTCGATTCCTGCGGCACCCTGCTCCCATAGCTTGCCGTGGCGCGCCTCCTGCCAGGCGGGCGACATCGGGCTGCGGTAGATCTTGAGATTGAGGCTCAGGCGCTCGGTCAGCTCGTCGATGAAACGATAGGTTTCAGGGAACAGATAACCGGTATCGATCAGGATCACCGGGATGCGCGGCATCGCCCGCGTGACTAGATGCAGCGACACGGCGGCCTGGGCGCCAAAACTCGACGTCAGCAGATACTCGCCGGGCAGCAGCTCGAGCGCCCGCGTCACGCGCTGCGCGGCCGCGAGATTCCGGAACTCCGCGTTCAGCGCATCGAGATCAATGAGCGGCTGGGAACGCAGTGCCATGGCCCGTGGAGGGGACATCACGCACTCCCCGCCGGCGCTGTTGCCCTAAGCAGGCCACTGCGGTGCAGGAAATCGCCGAACGCTTCATTCACTTGCCGCTCGCCTGCCCAGGCCGAAAACAGCGGCGAAAGCGCGTCCAGGAATCCTCGCTCGTCCAGATTCTCGCGATAAAGCTGGTTGAGCCGCAGCCCCTTGCGGTCGCCGCCCAGATGCAGGTTGTAGCGCCCGGGGGCCTTCCCCACCAGCGCAATTTCGGCAAGATAAGGCCGCGAACAGCCGTTCGGGCAACCGCTGATCCGGAACAGGATCGGCTCGCCGCCGAGGCCGTACTCCTCCATCAGTTCATCGAGCGCAGAGCTGACCGCCGGCAGGTAGCGCTCGGCTTCAGCCATTGCGAGCGGGCAGGTCGGCATCGCGACGCAGGCCAACGCCTCGCGACGGATCGGTCGCGCACTACGGAAGTCGTCGAGCCCGTATTTCTCGACCAGTGCGTCAATGCCGGCGCGCTCGGTGGATTCAACACCCGCGATGATCAGGTTCTGGTTCGGTGTCAGCCGGAAATTGCCGCGGTGCATGCCGGCGATGCGCGCGAGCCCGGCGCGCAGTTGCCGGCCATCGCGGTCCACTACCCGCCCCGATTCAATATGCAGAGTCAGTTGCCAGCGCCCGTCATGGCCCTCACTCCAGCCGTAGCGATCGCCGGTCGACGTGAATTCGAAGCGGCGCGGTGCCTGCAGCGCAGTTCCGCTGCGGCGCGTGATCTCCGCCGTGAACCAGTCCAGACCGCGATCCGCGATCGTGTATTTCAGCCGCGCATGCTTGCGTTCACCGCGATCGCCGAAATCGCGCTGTGTCGTGACCACTGCCTCGGCGATCGGCAGCAGCTGTTCCGGTGTCAGAAATCCAGCCAGATCCGCGAGCCGTGGGTAGGTCGCAGGATCGCCGTGCGTCGCACCAAGACCGCCGCCGACCGTCAGGTTGAACCCGGCGAGCCGCCCTTCCTCGACAATCGCGATGAAACCGAGATCGTGAGCAAAAACGTCCACGTCATTGACGGGCGGCACGGCGATGGCCGCCTTGAACTTGCGGGGCAGATAGGTCGGCCCGTAGACCGGCTCCGCCTCCTCGCCGCCAGCGACCTTTTCGCCATCCAGCCAGATCTCGTGATAGGCGCGTGTTCGTGGCAGCAGGTGTTCGGACAAGCGCGCGGCCCAGCGCTGTATCTCTGCATGCGCAGGGGACTCCGGCGCATTCACGCTCGCGAGCACATTGCGGTTGACATCGCCGCAGGCGGCGATGCTGTCGATGAGTGCGGCATTCATCGCCGCGATCGTTTCCTTTAGTTCACGCTTGATGACACCGTGCAACTGGAAGGCCTGGCGCGATGTGAGCCGCAGCGTGCCGTTGCCATAGCGCCCGGCCAGGCCGTCGAGCACCAGCCATTGCGCGGGCGTGCAGACCCCGCCTGGCAGCCTCGTGCGGATCATGAAGCTGTACGCGGGCTCGAGTTTCGCGAGCCGGCGTTCTTCGCGGATATCGCGATCGTCCTGCTGATAGGTCCCGTGGAACTTGATGAGTTGCTGGTCATCCTCGCGCAAGGCGCCGGTGACAGGATCGGCAAGGCTTTCGACGATCGTGCCGCGAAGCCTGCGGCTTGCAGCCTTGATCCTTTCCACCGGCGATGTGGCGGGTGCGGCCATCAGTAGACGTCCCGCAGGTAACGGCCCTCAGCGCCCAGCCGGTCGAGGCGTTCGCGGGCCGCATCGGCCGGCAGTGCGCCATGGCGCTCGATGACGGAGACAAGCGCCGCGTGCACGTCGGGCGCCATGCGCGTTGCGTCGCCACACACATAGATGGATGCGCCCGACTCGATCCAGTCGTAAAGTTCCCTGCCCGCCTCGGCCATGCGCTGCTGTACGTACACGCGCTGACCATTGTCCCGCGAGAAAGCCAGATCGAGCCGCGTGAGCACTCCGCGTTTCAGCGCGCGCTGCCATTCGATCTGGTACAGAAAATCGCTCGCAAAATGGCGCGCGCCGAACACGAGCCAGTTGCGCCCGGCAGCACCGATCGCGGCCCGTTCCTGCAGGAAGCCGCGAAATGGCGCGACGCCGGTTCCGGGGCCGATCATGATCAGGTCGCGCGACGAGTCGGTCGGCAACCGGAAGCGCGGATTCGGTTCGACATATACGGGCACTTCAGCCGCATCGCCACGCGTCGCCAGGAAATGCGAGGCTGCGCCCGCGCGGCTCGAGCGGTCGTCGCCGGAATCGAGCCGCGCTACGGTCAGGTGCACTTCATCACCGACCTCTTTCGCGCTCGATGCGATCGAATAGAGTCTCGGTACCAGCGGGCGCAGCGCACCGGCGAGCGCCGGCGCGTCCCAGTCAGCCGGATATCGCTCCAGCAGGTCGACGAGCTGCGTGCGGGTCATGAAATCGCGCAGGGACGTCTCATTTCCGGGCCGCAGCAGTGCCGATAGTTCCGCGCTACCGCTGCGGTCTGCAAATTTCCCGATCAGCGGTCTGGTGACACGCGTGATCTCAAGGCCGGACCGTAGCCAGTCCGCCAACCCGCGGCTGCTGCCGTTACGCTTGATTGGTTCACTGCCCGTGAGTTTTGCCGCTGCGAGCACGGCCTCGACAGTCTGCGAGGGATTTTCCGCGATGACACCCAGTGCGTCGCCAGGCTCGTAGTGCAGACCTGAGCCTGCGAGCGACAACTCAATGTGCCGCACGTCGCGCACGTCGTCGCCGATCGAAATTCGCTGGTTGGCCAGCAGTTCAGCAGTGAACGGACGTTCACGGCTCCAGGACGGGGCGACGGCAACCGGGCGCAGCGTCGCGACCCGGGCCGGGGCCAAAGCGGGCCGCGCCTGTTCAAGGGCCTCAAATGCGCGCTCCGACCAGTCCGCGGCTCCCGCCTCGAAGTCCACGTCGCAATCCACGCGCGCGAAAAGGCGCGATGCGCCGAGTTCCCCGAGCCGCTCATCGATGCGCCGGCCGATCTCACAGTACTTCGGATAACTCGAATCACCGAGTGCGAGCACCGCGAATTCGAGTGATGACAGGCGTGGCGCGCGGCGTGCAAACAGGAAATCGGTAAAGGCACGGGCATCGTCGGGCGGGTCGCCGTCGCCGTGCGTGCTCATGACGACGAACAGGCGCCGCTCGCGTCCGAGTTCGCGCAATGGATACTCGCCCGCGCGCAGCAATCGTGCCTGAATGCCCTGAACCTGCAGCTTCGCGGCGAGCGCCTCGGCAATGCGGCGGCCGTTGCCGGTCTGCGAACCGTGGACGATCGTCGCAAATGCGGAGATGTCCGGCTCCGTAGCGGACAAGACGCGAACCGTGCCGCCTTGCGCCACCGCGAGACCCGCGGCGTAACCCGAGAGCCATTGCAGCGTGGATACGTCGAGGCCTTCCACCAGGCGTGACAACAGCTCGACGCGCTCCGCGTCGAGCGGAAACGCCTGGGTCTGGACTGCTGCGCCTGCACTCGCCACCGGCCGGTACCCCCGGGAAATGTTCCTGGAGGTGATCCTAAGTAGCGCGGTGGGCTCGCAGGAAAGGCCGGTTCGTTATGCCTTCATAACGCGTCGCGGTCGCGGCTGCTGCTGCGTGATGCAGTGGATGTTGCCGCCGCCCAGCAGGATTTCGCGCGACGGAACGCCGACAACCCGGCGGCCGGGAAATAGCCGCGCAATTGCGGCTTTTGCGCGCTGGTCAGTGCGGGAATCGAGCAGCGGCATCACGATGTGGCGATTCGCGATGTAGAAATTCGCGTAGGACGCGGCGAGCCGGTCGCCCCCGCGGCGCTGACGGCTGCCGGGCGCCTGCTCGATTCCGGCGGTTTCCTCCGCGCTCATGTACAAGGGGCCTGGTTGTAGCAATTTATGAATTTTCAATGACTTACCGCGTGCATCTCGAGATGATCGAAGTACCTCGTAAGCCTCATGTGAGATGTCGTACTGCGGATCTTCGGGATTATCGCACCAGGTCAGCGCCACTTCGCCCGGTCGCACGAAGCAGCAGAGATTGTCCACGTGGCCGTCGGTCTCGTCGTTGTAGACGCCGCGCTTTAGCCAGATGATCTGCTCGATGCCGAGGTAGCGCTGCAGCAATGTCTCGATCTGCCCGCGCCGGAGATCGGGATTGCGATTCGGATTCAGCAGGCATTCCTCGGTGGTCAGCAGTGTCCCGCGACCGTCCACGTGGATCGCGCCGCCCTCGAGCACGAAAGGCGCGCGGTAGCGCTCGCAGCGCTCAATCTCGAGCACCTTGGCCGCGACCTGCTGATCCTGGTCCCAGGGGCTATAGATACCGCCGGAGCGGCCGCCCCAGGCATTGAAGATCCAGTCCACACCGCGCATCCGCCCGCGCCGGTCCACGACGAAGGTCGGACCGACATCGCGCATCCAGGCGTCGTCCGACGACATCTCGACCACTCGTACGGACGCGGGCAGCGCGGCGCGCGCCTGCTGGAACTGATCCGCAGACGCGCACATCGTCACCGATTCGCACTGCGCAATGGCTCCGGCCACCGCAGCGAATGCCCGCTGCGCGGGCACGGCGCCCGCACGCCAGGTGTCGCGGCGCTCAGGCCACAACATCCATGCGCCCGCATGCGGTTCGAATTCGGCCGGCATCCGGAAACCGTCCCCGGACGGCGTACCGTTTAACGGATCCCTCGTTGATTCCTGTCGCATGCCGGCGATTCTACGCGATGCCGCGCCGCCTCAGACCCCCTCCCGCCGGATGGCGAATTCCTTGACGACCGCGTAAATCGCCGGGATCACGATCAGGGCGAGTACCGTGACCGATAGCATTCCGCCCACCATTGGTGCGGCGATGCGGCGCATCACCTCCGAGCCAGTGCCGCTGCCCCACATGATCGGCAGCAACCCGCCGATGATCGCGGCCACCGTCATCATGATGGGGCGCACGCGCATCAGTGCGCCCTGGATCACCGACTCGTGCAGGTCCGCGCTGGTGATCCTTCCGCCAGTTACCTGGCGCTTGGCTGCTGTGGCTTCAAG
>JANPCY010000025.1:0-6407 GCA_031431175.1 Steroidobacteraceae bacterium
TTCCAGCGGACCAGATCGAGAATCGACACATACAATGCACCATCGGCCGTCGTGTTGATACTGGGCGCGACCCATTCCTGGTTCTTCAGTGCGCCGTCGACGAGACGATAGCCCGCAGCACGGTTGGGAACGATGTCCGCCTCGCTGATGACGCTCGTGGTAGTCATGCCGAGCGGCCCGAACACGCGTTCGCGCAGCAAGTCGCCGTAAAACTGTCCGCTCGCACGCCGGATCAGGGCTCCGAGCAGCAAGTAACCGGTATTGCTGTAGCTCCAGCTCGACCCCGGCTCGAAATCGGGCGGCAGTTGCTTGGCCATTTCGACCAGCTCGTCCTCCGTGTAATCACGGCGCATGTCGATCGCGGCGCCATGTTCACCCTCCGTGTAGTCCGGGATGCCGGAAGTGTGCGTCAACAGATGCCGCACAGTAATGGCATTCCAGGCTGCCGGAATTGGCGCGAACCAGCGCGCCAGTGGATCGTCGAGCGTGAGCTTTCCGTCCGCTGCGAGCAGCTGTACGGCGGCGGCCGCGAATTGCTTGCCGACGGAACCGGTCTGGAAAACCGTCTCGGGCGTGACCGGCACGTGGTGTTCGACGTTGGACTCGCCGTAACCGGCGATCTTCAGCGGCTGTCCGCCCCGGATGACGGCCAACGCGAGGCCGGGAATCATCTGGCGCTGCATTTCGGCGCGAACCAGATCGTCGATTGCATCGGCGCAGACCGGCACCGGCATCACCATCAAAGCCGCCAAAAGGATTGGAGCGGGTGATGGGAATCGAACCCACGTTAGCAGCTTGGGAAGCTGCAGTTCTACCATTGAACTACACCCGCTTGTTGCGCTGATTCTATTAGCGGCTCGAGCAAGCCGGCAAGCTAACACGCATAGTAGTCTGGATAATCGGGCGTGTAGGCGCGAAAGCGCCTGTGTACCCAGAGGTACTGCGCGGGCGTCTTGCGGATCTGCTGCTCGATCAGCCGGTTCAGTCGCGTGGCGTCCTCGACCGGATCGGCACCCGGGAAGTCCTCAAGCGCCGGGCCGATCGTGAGCCGATACCCGGATCCGTCGTCCAGCCGTGAGACGAAGAAAGGAATGACCGCGGCGCCGGTCAGCGTCGCGAGCCGCATCGGCGTCGTGTTGGTCATCGCCGGAATGCCGAAGAACGGCGCGAGCACACGTTTCTTCGGCGGGTAGGTCTGATCCGGCGGGTACCACACGAGTCGATTCGACCGCAGGCCGCGCACTGCCATCAACGGCCGTTTGTTTTCGATGAGCCGGGCGCCACCGCGGCTGCGACGGCGCCGCATGAATTCCTCGACCAGTGGATTACTGAACTTCTGGTAGACGATCTCTGGAACTACGAACAGATGGAGGAGCGCGGCGCCGAGCTCCATGGTCGTAAAATGTGCCGGCAACAGCAACGCTCCCCTGCCGCGCGCGAGCGCCGCATCCAGATGCGCCATGCCGTCCACGTGGGCGAGACGGTGTAACCGTGACCTGGGTGCCCACCAGGCGAGCGACGTCTCGAACAGCGCAATGCCAAGTGATTCGAAATGCCGGCGCACAAGTTGCTCACGCGCGGATTCATCGAATTCGGGCAGGCACAAGGAAACGTTACAAGATGCATTGTGCCGGCGGCCCGGCATGCAGGCCATTGCCAGCCGGCCGATGCCGCGACCGAGACCGAGCTGTACGCGATACGGCAACCAGGCCAGCAGCCAAAGCAACCCGAGAATCGACCAGATCCACCAGTAACGCGGCGCCAGGAAGCGATGCAGCGGCACCCCTGTCATCGCTGAGCATTTACCTGGCGACCAGGATCTTCATGACCCAGCAAACGCCGCTGTGGGATTCGATCTTCAGGCAGCCGTTCTGCTCCTCGCGCATGTAGATCAACTCGCCCGTTGCGGCGCTCTCTTGCGGAGCCTGGGGTGTCAGCCGTCAGGGGCAATATACCTTGGCACTCGCGCGCGTGTACATTCATGAGCATGCCGCCCAACCGCCATGCCACCGACGTTGCGATAACCGGCGCCGGCATCGCGGGCATCACGGCCGCGCTCGAAGCGCTCGACCGCGGCCGGCGCGTGCTGCTGGTCGACCGCGACAGCGAAGAGAATCTCGGCGGTCTTGCCAAGGAGTCATTCGGCGGTCTGTGGTTCGCCGGCACGCCGCTGCAGAAGCGCTACCGGATCCGCGACAGCGTTGATCTGGGTCTGCAGGACTGGCTTGCCTGGGGCGAACTGGGGCCTGAGCATCACTGGCCGCGCGCGTGGGCCAGGGCTTATGTCGAAGGCTGCGTTCCGGATGTCTATGTCTGGCTGACGGGGCTCGGTGTCGAATTCATGCCCATGCCGATATGGGTCGAGCGTGGCCTGTATCAGCCGGGGAACTCCGTTCCGCGCTTTCACGTCGTGTGGGGAACCGGCCAGGCGCTTATCGAGACGCTGACGAGCCGCCTGCTGAATCACCCGCGGCGCGAACTGCTCGAATATTGCTTCGGCCATCGCGTCGATTCGCTCGTGACCGGTGGCGGCCGCGTCACCGGCCTGAATGGCGTGATCGAACCGGACGGCAGGCCCTTCGAGGTCGCGGCTGAATCGGTCGTCATTGCCGCCGGTGGAATCAACGGTGATCTGGAGCGCGTGCGCCAGAACTGGCAGGCCGACTGGAGCGAGCCGCCCGCCGTCATCCTGAACGGATCGCACCGCTTTGCCGATGGAACACTGCACGTGGCCGCCGCCGCCGCGGGTGCAAGGATCACACATCTGGACTGGCAGTGGAACTACGCTGCGGGCATTCGGCACTGGCGGCCGCGCAAGCCGGACCACGGGCTTTCCCTGATTCCGCCCAAGTCCGCGTTGTGGCTGAACTCCCGCGGCGAACGCATCGGCCCGATGCCGCTCGTGACGGGTTACGACACGCACGACCTCGTCGCACAGATTTGCAGGCAACCCGGTGGTTACAGCTGGCAGCTGCTGAACCGGAAGATTGCCCTGAGGGAACTCGGAGTCTCGGGTGCGGAATTCAATCCTGCGTTCAGGGACCGGCGGCGACTCTCGGTTGTGCGCGACTTGTTGTTCGGCAATCGCTGGCTCTATGAAGAGCTGACGCGCAACAGCGAGGACATCGTGCTGGCCGACACCCTGCCTGAGCTGGTCGAGCGCATGAATGCGCTGAATGGCGATGACGTCGTGGATCTCGCAACGGTCGATGCGGCCGCCACGGGCTACGATGCCGCAATCGAGCGCGGGCCGCGCTTCCATAATGACGAGCAGCTGCGGCGCATCGCCTTCGCCCGCCGCTGGCCGGGCGACCGGTTGCGGACCTGCAAATTCCAGAAGATCCTGGATCCGGGCGCGCGACCATTGATGGCGATTCGCGAGTACGTGATCAGCCGCAAGAGCATGGGTGGCATCCAGACCGACCTGGAGTGCCGGGTGCTCGATCGCACAGGCCGACCGATTGAAGGGCTTTTCGCAATCGGCGAGGCGGCCGGATTCGGCGGTGGAGGAATGAATGGCAAGCGCAGTCTCGAGGGGACTTTTCTCGGTGGTTGCATGCTCTCGGGCCGGATCGCCGGACGGGTGGCCTGAGGATCCTGAGCGCAGGTCGCGCGCTATTTCGTGATCGTCTCGCAGCTCTCGAGGTTTGCCCCAGCGTCGTAGGTGAGTCCACTCTTCGTGACGCTGGTGACGCAGAAGGCCACGCTGCCAGTGGTCCTCGATCGCGATGAATAGAATGTGGCGCGACCTGAGGAATCGGTCGTTCGCGAAGTATCGCCGCCGGTGATCACCCCTGACCAGCTCCCGCCGACAGTGGCGCCCGCGACCGCCTGGCCGAGACCATTGACGACCATCACGCGGGCGATCACCTGCGTGCCGCGCGCATCGAGGCTTGTGGAGATCTCCCTGACATGCATGGAGCCCGGGTCGCCCGGATCCGGCGGCTTGGGCGGTGCCCCGATTTCGCAGGCCTCGCCGGCGGTGTACCGCACCCAATCGTAGAGAGCATGCAGTGGCTGGCCTGGATAAACGAAGGTGCCAGCCCATGCCGCAGCCGTTTCGTCGACCGGCCACAGATTCATCATGATCTTGTGCAACGAGTCAGCGGACTTGGGCGTCGGATTCGCTGCCTGATCGAAGGCCTCATGAATGAGCGTACCGTCCACATACCAGCGGATGCCCGTAGACGTCCACTTGAAGGCGTAGGCATGAAGACTCGTGGCGGCGTCGAAGCCGAGGTTAACCAGCACTTCGTTCCTGGACGCATAGCTGTCGTCATTGGCCCAGAAGTTGAGCTGTACGCGCCTCGTGTCGGTGCCGACGAATTCGAAGTCGATTTCGTTGTGCCTGCCATTGCCGCCGTTGTCGTGGGGCCCGGCAAATGTGAAGAAGGCGCTCACGACACCGGGCTCTGCCACCGGCCGGAATCCGGCCTCGTAGCACCCATACCCGTAGTAGCCCGTGGTCCGGTATTCACCCGACGAGTACGGCTCGCCGAGGCCCGCATCATCGGACAGGCGCAAGTCCATCATCCCGCCAGCGAAAGAGACATGGTCGGCACGCCAGGCGTTGTCGAACGGCGACCCGTTCGTCCAGCCGTCGGCCTTGGCCCAGCGCACTGAGTCGAAGCCGTCGAGATGATCGGTGAATGAGCCCTGCGCCGTCGGCCTGGCAACCGGTTTTGCCGCGAGCGCGCCCGGGGAAACGATCGCAAGGCACAAGAGAACCATCAGCCCGGCCACGGCCGGGTTACGCTTCTCTTGCGGCATACCCTTCCCCCTCATAATTCGTGGCGGCTCCACTAGCCGCGGCGCCGGCCAGCGCAGCCTAGCGGAACTGTGAGCGAGTTCACACTTGGGCTTGACATAAGCAGTTCGGCACGCGTAAAGGCCGTGCATGCAGGGAGTTCAGACTGAATGAAATTTCAAGACGCCATCAACATCGAGGACCTGCGGGCAATAGCCCGACGTCGCGTACCGCGCTTTGTGTTCACTTACGTGGATGGCGGCGCGGAGGATGAGGTCACTTTGCGCGGCAATCGCGAAGCCTTTGGCAGGCTGCATTTCCGGCCGCGCACGCTGGTCGATGTTTCGACACGCGACCTGTCCACGCAGCTGCTCGGCAAGCGATCGGCACTGCCGTTCGTCGTCGGCCCGACCGCATTGAATGGCCTTTCCTGGCGCGACGGTGACATGGAGCTTGCGCGCGCGGCATCACGCGCCGGCGTCCCCTTCGCGATGTCCACGGTCTCGATGAGTCTCGTCGAGGACATCGCGCGCGAAGCCCCGGGACGGCTTTGGCTGCAGGCTTATGTTTTCTCGGAACGGCGCATCACCGACGCGTTGATCCGGCGCGCGCTGGACGCCGGATTCGAGGGGCTCGTGCTGACCAGCGACTTCCCCGTCGCCGGCAAGCGCGAGAGCGACTGGCGCACGGGCCTGCTGCCGAAGCAGCAGTTCACGCTGGCGACAAAACTCGACATGCTGATGCACCCGCGCTGGCTCGCAACGGTTGCGACGCGCCGGCCGCGATTGGTCAATGTCGAGCGTGAGCTTCCGCCGGGCCAGGACGTCAACAAGTTTGTCGGCCACGGCATGTTCGATCCGTCGTTCCGCTGGGACGACCTGAAGCGCTTCCGCGACTTATGGCCGCGCAAGCTGATGCTGAAGGGACTGCTGCGCGCCGACGACGCGGAGCGCGCGGTCGCTGCCGGCGTGGACGGTCTGGTCCTGTCGAATCACGGCGGCCGGCAACTCGACAGTGCGATCAGCGGGATCGAGGCGCTGCCAGAAGTGGCGCGCGCAATCGGCGGCCGCGTCTCGATCCTGATCGATGGCGGCGTGCGCCGCGGCAGCGATATCGCAAAGGCGATCGCACTTGGCGCCGAAGGGGTGCTGCTGGGCCGTGCGCCCGTCTACGGCCTGGCCGCCGGTGGCGCCGCGGGCGTGACGCGCGCAATCGAGATCCTCGCCGACGAATTCGACCGGACGCTCGCGCTGAATGGCTGCCGCAATGTTGCTGAGCTGACGGCGGACCTGATCGCGACACGCGGCGCATGACCGCAGGTGATCCTGGAAACGATCGCCCACGGCAGCCGATCAGGAGCTACGTGCTCCGCGGCGGCCGGATCACGCGCGCGCAACGGCGCGCACTCGACGAATTATTGCCGCGCTGGGGCCTGCCGTTTGCACCCACACCGCTCGACCTGGGCGTCGTCTACGGGCGCAGCGCGCCGCGCGTGCTGGAAATAGGATTCGGCGACGGCGCAACGCTGATTGAACTCGCCGCCTCGCGGCCCGATGCCGATTTCCTGGGCGTCGAAGTACACCCGCCGGGCATCGGGCACCTGTTGCTCGGCATCGAGGCGCGCGGCCTCTCCAATATCCGCGTCATCCGCCATGACGCG
>JANPCY010000026.1:0-5424 GCA_031431175.1 Steroidobacteraceae bacterium
GATTGAAGCCAGCCGGCCAATCCTGCTGCGCTTCGATCCATCCACCGAGCCAGTCATGCGCCTCGCATTCGTCGACACGAATGATCATGCCAATGCCGCCGGCAGCGACGCCGGCACCGTCGATCGGCTCAAGTCCCTGCGCCGCTTCGCGGATGACCGCCTGAAACCGGACCTTGAGTCAGTCGATGGCTCCGCGGCGGTCAAGGTCAGCGGTGGCTACGAAGACGAAATTCAGGTCTTCGTGGACCAGGGAAAACTCGCCCAGCTCAATATCTCGATCGAAACCATTACACGACGGCTGCGCGAGGAAAACGTCAATCTTTCCGGCGGGCGGCTGGAACAGGGCACGCAGCGCTTCCTGGTACGGACACTGAACGAGTTCAGGTCGGTGCAGGAGATGGCTGACGCAATCGTCGCGAACGTCAACGGCAGGCCGGTGTATCTACGCGACCTGGCCAGCGTGACCAGCGGCTACAAGAATCGCGAGGCGATAACACGCGTGAACGGGCGCGAGTCGGTCGAACTTGCCGTCTACAAGGAAGGCGATGCCAACACCGTGCAACTCGCGACCGGAATCCGCACACGCATCGAGGAACTCGGCAAGTCGCTGCCGACCGGCAGTGAATTGCGTCTGGTCTACGACCAATCCCGATTTATCTCTTCGGCAATCGGCGAGGTCCGCGAGGCGGCCCTGATCGGCGGCATTCTCGCGATCCTGGTCCTGTATCTGTTCCTGCGCGATGCGCGCGCGACGATGATCACGGGTATCGCGATTCCGGTCTCGGTCATCGGCACCTTCGTGCTGATGTACGCCTTCGACCTTTCGCTCAACATCATGTCGCTGGGCGGCATTGCATTGGCAGTCGGCATGCTCGTGGACAATGCGGTCGTGGTGCTCGAAAACATCGTGCGTCATCGGGAGCGCGGATTGCCGCGCCTTGAAGCCGCACAGCTCGGGACCCGCGAGGTTGCCACTGCAATTACCGCGGCGACGCTGACTTCGGTCGCGGTGTTCTTCCCGATGGTATTCATCACCGGCATCGCGGGCCAGCTCTTCAAGGACCAGGCGCTGACCGTCAGCTTTGCGCTGCTATTCTCATTGATCGTCGCGATGACGCTGGTGCCGATGCTGGCAGCGGGCCGCGACGCGCCGCGATTGTCCGAGCCCGAGCGGCCACCCGGACCTGCCGGACGCGTTATTGCGAAGCTCATGCGGGGCTTGCGCTTGTTCTTCGCGAACATTTCGAATGGCATGGCCTGGTTGCTATCCTGGGGAGTGCGACCGACCCAGGCCGGCTTTGGCGCAGTGACGCGCGCCTACGTGCCCGCGCTCGCCTGGTCGCTGCAGCACCGCGGCCGTGTGTTGCTGATTTCGCTCGCGGTCCTGCTGGCAACCGCGACACTCGTCCCGATACTAGGTTCGGAGCTTATTCCGCAGCTTTCGCAGGGTGAGTTCATCGCCGACCTGCGTCTCGCACCCGGCACGCCGCTCGAGCAGACTGACCGCGCAATCGCGGCCGCGCAGGGCTATGCAATGGAGTTGCCGGAGATCGCGCTGACTTATGCGGTCACCGGCACCGGCAATCGCCTGGACGCCAGCCCCACGGATGCGGGTGAGAATACCGGGCGGCTGTCAGTCAGCCTTGCACCCGGGACCAGCCCCGACGAAGAATCTGCCGTGATCGATGCGCTGCGCGGCAAGTTCGATGCGCTGGCCGGCGTTCAATACCAGTTCAGCCGGCCGGCGCTGTTCAGTTTCGCATCGCCACTCGAGGTCACAATCACGGGCTATGAGCTCGATCGGCTGCGTGCGGTGGCCGAACAGGTCCGGCTCGGCATGCAGGCGAGCCCGGCATTCAGCGACATCAAATCGACGGTCGAGGCCGGCAATCCGGAAATTCAGATCATCTTCGACCAGGAGCGCGCGGCGCAGCTCGGAATCACCGTGCGTGAATTCGCCGACCGCATCGTCTCAAGCGTGCGCGGCAGTGTCGCGACACGGTACAAGCTGCGCGAGAAGAGGATTGACGTGCTGGTGCGAAGCGTGGACACGCGCGCCTCGTCGGTAGAGGAAATCCGCTCGTTGATCGTCAATCCGGGCAGCGATCGGCCGCTGCCGCTGACGGCGGTCGCAGACGTCATCGTTGCGATCGGCCCGGCCGAGATCCGGCGCGCGCGCCAGCAGCGGGTCGCAATCGTGACCGCGAATCTTGCAGCGGGCGACCTTGGCACTGCCGTCGCAGAACTGCAGGACCTCGTCGCGGGTGTCGAATTGCCGGTAGGTACGACAGCTTCGGTCAGCGGCCAGAGTGAAGACATGAGCGACTCGTTCCGCTCGCTGCAATTCACGATGCTGCTGGCCATATTCCTGGTCTATCTGGTCATGGCTTCGCAGTTCGAGTCGCTGCTGCATCCATTCGTGATCCTGCTGACGATTCCGCTGGCGCTGGTTGGCTCGATCTGGGCGATGTTCCTGACCGGCACCACGGTGAACGTGGTGGCCTACATCGGCCTGATCATGCTGGCGGGAATTGTCGTCAACCAGTCCATCGTATTGATCGATGCCGTCAATCAGGCGCGGGAACGCGGCCTGCCCAAGCACGAGGCGATAATGGAGGCGGCGGGCATGCGCCTGCGCCCGATCATCATCACCAAGCTGACGACGATCCTCGGCCTGTTGCCGATGGCGATCGGGCTCGGCGAAGGCGCGGAGATCCGCAAGCCCATGGCGATCACCGTGATCGGCGGCGTCGCGGTCGCGAGTTTCTTCACATTGCTGGTGATCCCGGTCGTCTATTCCCTGCTCGACCGCAAGCGTTTCCCGGCGACCGCTGCCGGCGCGATGCCGCGGGTCGCGACGGAGTCCGGCGGAGGCTGAGACATGCTGCACACTAGCTTCGCACTGCGCCGCCCGGTCACGACGCTGATGACCTTCGTCGCGGTCTCGCTGATTGGTTTGATATCCACGTGGATGCTGCCACTCGAGCTGTTTCCCGACATCCGCTTCCCGGGCCTGTTGGTCAACATTCCCTATGAGGGAGCCACGCCCGAGGAAGTCGAGCAACTTATCACGCGCCCCGCCGAGGAAGCGATCGCAACGCTTTCCGGCATCAAGGAGATGCGGTCGACGTCATCGGAGAGCGGCTCGGAAATCTTTGTGTTTTTCGAGTGGGGCCGCGATCCTTCCGCGATCGGCTTCGAGGTCCGCACCAAGCTCGAGTCGATACGCCACGCGTTTCCGCCGAGCGCCAACCGGATCCTGACCCGCATGTTCGCAGCCGGCGACGATGGCGTCGTCGTGGTGCGCATCTCGAGCCGGGAAGACCTGTCACGGCAGTACAACATGCTGGATCGGTACCTCAAGAAGCCGCTCGAGAGGCTCGATGGTGTCGCGCGCGTCTCGCTCGAGGGTGTCGAGCCGCTCGAGTTGCGCATCCTGATCGACCCGGTGCGGCTCGCGGCCTATGGCGTCGACGTGGCACGCCTGCGGGACGCGCTGGAAGGCGCAAATTTCTCGGTCAGCGCCGGCGAAGTCACGGGCGGCCAGCAACGATTCCTGGTGCGGCCGATCGGCGAGTTCCGGTCCGTGGACGACGTGCGGAATTTTATCGTCACCGGCAATGTGCGGCTGCGCGATATCGCCGACGTGCGCATGGTGACCCCCGCGCTGTCTGTGGGACGCCACTTGAATGGCCGTCCGGGTGTGGGCCTCGACGTATTCAAGACCACTGGAGCCAACATCGTCGAAGTCGCCGACCGTGTCATGACCGTCATCGAGGAGGCCCGCAAGCTGCCGCAGCTGCAAGGCGTTGACGTCATCGTGCTGACCAACCAGTCCGAGAGCATCCGCAGCTCGCTGGGCGAACTTCGCAATTCAGGCCTGATCGGCGCCGCGCTCGCCCTGATAGTGCTGTTCCTGTTCCTGCGGGACTGGCGTACCACGCTGATCGTCAGCCTCGCCGTACCATTCTCGCTGCTGATCACGCTTGCCGCGATGTACTTTCTCGGCTTTTCGCTGAACATCCTGACGATGATGGGCATGATGCTCGCGATCGGGCTGCTGGTGGACAACGCGGTCGTCGTGACCGAGAGTATCTTCCGCCACCGTCAGGTACTCGGGTCGGATCCCATTCGGGCGACATTAGCCGGGGTCGACGAGGTCGGGCTCGCAGTGCTCGCGGGCACGTTGTCGACAGTCATCGTGTTCCTGCCGATCGTATTCGGCAAGGAAAACGAGATGTCGGTCTTCATGGTTCATATTGCGGTGCCGATCATCATCGCGATGATCGCGTCGCTGTTTGTCGCGCAGACCATCATCCCGACCCTGACCGCGCGCTTCCCGTCGCCACCGCCGATCAAGGCGGGCTCGCGCTTTGCACGTTTCCAGGACTGGTACCTGCGGCGCCTCGACTGGTTGTTCAATCACAAGTGGTGGGCAGCCCTGATCGTCGTGGGTACCGTCGCTTCCGCAGCCATACCGTTCGTGACGGGGTTATTGAAGGTCGACATGTTTCCGCAGGACGCGTCCCACCAGTTGTACCTTCCGTATCACATCGAGGGCACTTACCCGCTGGCGCGGACGGAGGAAGCGGTTACGCGCATCGAGGCCTATCTCGACCAGAACCGGGAGCGCTTCGGCATCGAGCTCGTCTACAGCATTTTCAGGCCCGACGATGCCGCGAGCGTGATCAAGTTCAAGCCGCGCGAAGAACTTCCGATGAAGCCGCGCGAACTCATGAAGGAAATCGAGAAGGGCCTGCCGGAGATCATCATCGGCAAACCAAGCTTCCGCTTTGACGAAGACCAGGGCGGGGCAGGCGGATTCGGGATGCGCCTGATCGGCGAATCAACCGAGCAGCTCGTAACCCTGTCCCGGGAGGTCGTGCGACGGCTGCGTGACGTGCCTGGCTTCGACTCGGTGCGCACGACGGCCAAGGCCGGCGAGCAGGAGGTTCAGGTCATCGTCGATCGCGCCCGCGCAGCGCGGCTCGGGCTGACGCCGCAGGGCGTTGCGCAGACGCTTGCTGCCGCGATGCGCGGCGACAAGCTGAAGGACTTCCGTGCCGACGACATCGAGATCCAGATGCGTCTCGCGTTCCGTCCTGATGACCGCCAGACCGTCGAGGATCTCGCCGCTACGCCGCTATACCTGCCGGATGGTTCGCGCAGCACGCTCGGCGCTGTCGCCAGCTTCCGGATCGACCAGAGTGAGCGGTCCATCGAGCGGGTGGACCGGCTGACTTCGGTTGCCATCGAGGGCATCGTGTCGCAGGACTCGACGCTCGATGACGTCAAGAAGGGCGTCGAGACGGCCATGGAACAGTTCCCGCTGCCGCCCGGGGTGTCCTGGAAGTACGGCCGCAGCGTCGAGGACAGTGACGACACCGCGCACGACATGACGATCAACATCCTGCTCGCGGTCGT
>JANPCY010000027.1:0-6031 GCA_031431175.1 Steroidobacteraceae bacterium
CGTCGCCATCCAGGCTGCGCACGGGCACGATGCCGTCGCGACTTATCTCGGCAACCCGACCGTACACAGTTACTCGGCGTTGCTGTCAAGCGTTGTGCTGTCACGCGCCCTGCGCAGCCGCAATCGCTATTCAGCAACCTCCGTCGACCAGTTGCCGCATCACCTCGCAGCCTTGTTGATGTTCGGGCACCAGTTCCTGCTGCCGATACCGGATATCGACCGCACGCAGTACCTGATGGTGCTGGGTGCCAATCCAGTCGCTTCGAATGGCAGCCTGATGACGGCGCCCGATGTTGCGCACCGGCTCAAGGCGATCCGCGCCCGCGGTGGCCACATCGTGGTCGTGGACCCGCGACGCAGCGAGACCGCTGCGCTGGCGGATCGCCATCTCTTTATCCGGCCCGGCAGCGACGCTTTGCTGCTGTTCGCGATGATCCACGTGCTGTTCGCCGAAAAACGGGCCACCCCCGGACGGCTGCTGGCATTTGTCGACGGCATCGAGACGATCGAGCGGCTGGCGGCACGATTCGCACCGGAAGCGGTTTCGGACGCGACTGGCATATCCGCCGACGAGATCCGCAGGCTGGCCCGGGAATTCGCTTCCGCACGAGCGGCCGCTTGCCACGGCCGGGTCGGCACGTCGACCCAGAGTTTCGGCAGCCTGTGTCAATGGCTCATCCAGGTCCTGCACGTGCTGACCGGAAATCTCGATCGGGAAGGCGGCGCAATGTTCACGGCGCCGGCTTTCGACCTCGTTGCCCGCACCAGAGGTACGAGCCAGGCCGGGCATTACAACCGCCGCCGCACCCGCGTGCGCGGACTGCCGGAATTCAGTGGTGAATTTCCCGTCGCAGCACTTGCGGAAGAGATGGACACGCCCGGGCCTGCGCAGATACGCGCCTTCATCACGTCGGCGGGCAATCCGGTCCTTTCGACACCCAATGGCACAAGACTGGAAAAAGCCCTTGGCCGCCTGGAATTCATGGCATCCGTCGATTTCTATCTGAATGAGACGACGCGGCACGCCAACATCATCTTGCCACCCACATTCGCGCTAGAACACGACCATTACGATCTCGTCTTTCACCTGCTGGCCATCCGCAACACCGTCAAGTACTCGTTGCCTCTTTACGAACCGGCACCCGATACACGGCACGATTGGCAGATCCTGCAGGGAATTGCTGCGCGGCTCGCCGCACACGACCGGCAGCGCCGGCCCGGTCTCGTGGATCGCCTGCGCGTCCGCTGGCTGACGCCCGAACGCGTACTCGCGCTGGGGCTGCGCTTTGGTCCGCGTGGCGCCGGATGGAATTCGCTCGCGAAGGGACTGACGCTCGCAAAGCTTGCCAGCCTCCCGCATGGCCTGGACCTCGGACCGCTGCGACCCTGCCTTCCAGGCCGACTGGGCCCCAATGCGCGCATCAGTCTTGCACCCGTGCCGTTCGTTGCGGATGTCGAAAGACTGGCCGGCGAATTGTCGAAAGCGACGACCTTGCCGGCACTGCGCCTGATCGGCCGCCGTGACCTGCGCAGCAACAATTCCTGGATGCACAACAGCCAGTGTCTGGTGAAGGGCCCCAGGCGCTGCACCCTGTTGATGCACCCGACTGATGCAGCAAGACTTGGCATCGGCGACAGCGCTCGCGTCAACGTGCGCTCGCGTGCCGGGGCGATTGCGGTCGATGCGGAACTGAGCGACGAAGTAATGCCCGGTGTCGTGTGCCTGCCACACGGTTGGGGTCACGACCGGCCCGGCACCCGGCTTTCCGTCGCAAGCGCCTATCCGGGCGCGAGCATCAATGACCTCACGGACGAGCTGGCCGTCGACGCGGTCAGCGGCAACGCTGCATTCAGCGGCGTCCCGGTGACTGTTGAAGCAATGACGAACTGAGCACGGAGATCCCGATGAAGCATTGGTTGCTGTTGATTGCGATGTGGCTGGTAGCGATGACTGCCGCTCGCGCCGAGGTGGCGGGCAGCGAGCTTGATGCAGCCATGACCGCGCTCAACCCACGCGTGATCGAGTGGCGCCGGGATTTCCACAGTCACCCGGAACTCGGCAATCGGGAATTCCGCACGTCCGGAATCGTCGCGGCGCACTTGAAGAGGCTGGGCCTTGAGGTCAGGGCAGGCATTGCCCACACCGGCGTCGTCGCGGTGCTGCGCGGTGCACTTCCGGGACCCACGATCATGCTGCGGGCCGACATGGACGCGTTGCCGGTCACCGAACGTACCGACGTTTCATTTCGTTCGACCGCGATGACCGAGTTCCGCGGCCGTCAGGTCGGCGTCATGCATGCCTGCGGCCACGATGCCCACACCGCGATCCTGATGGGAGCCGCCCAGGTACTTGCTGGTCTGCAGAAGCGCCTGCCGGGTACGGTCATGTTCGTGTTCCAGCCCGCCGAGGAAGGCGTGCCGGAGGGTGAACAGGGTGGCGCCCCGTTGATGATGCAGGAAGGTCTGTTCGAGGTCGCGAAACCGGACGCAATCATCGGGCTGCACGTATTCTCCACGCTGCGCACGGGCACTGTCGGCGTGCGCGCCGGGCCCTTCATGGCGGGATCGGATTTCTTCAGGATCGTCGTAACCGGACGTCAGAGCCACGGCGCAAGGCCCTGGGCGGGCATCGACCCGATCGTGACGGCCGCCCAGATTGTCAATTCGCTGCAGACCATCATCAGCAGGCAGACCGACATCACCGCACTTCCCGCTGTGGTGAGCATTGGCGCGATCAACGGCGGCGTGCGTCACAACATCATTCCCGAGAGCGTCGAAATGCTCGGCACGATGCGGACCTTCGGCCCGAGCTCCCGCCAGGACACCATCGATCGCGTCCAGCGTGTAGTCACCCATGTGGCCCAGGCCAATGGAGCGACTGCCATCCTTGAATTGATGCCCGATCCGAACCCGGTGGTGGACAATGATCCGGCACTGACACAAAAGGTCGTCGCATCGCTGCTGGCTGCACTCGGCAGCGATGCCGTCAAGATGATCGGTTTGCAGACTATTGCCGAAGATTTTTCCTACTACGCAAGGCAGGCGCCCAGCGTGTTCTTCTGGGTCGGCATCACGCCGCCCGGGCAGGACCTGCTCACGGCGCCGGGCAATCATTCCGACCGGTTCTACGTGGACGAAGATGGCATCGCAATCGGCCTCAAATCGCTACTGCACGTCACCGTCGATTTTCTGCAGGGCACGGCGCCGGCCAAGAGCCCGTGATCGCGTTTCACGCGGAATTCGCCTCAGCAGGGCGCGCATCGGCAGGCACTCTATCGCGGCTGGCCTGCTAGGATCGACTTGT
Source organism: Steroidobacteraceae bacterium (assembly GCA_031431175.1). Lineage (GTDB taxonomy): Bacteria > Pseudomonadota > Gammaproteobacteria > Steroidobacterales > Steroidobacteraceae > SCUD01. The sequence continues at coordinate 3,305 of JANPCY010000027.1, forward strand.
GGCAGGTCAAAGGGCTGCACGGATATTGCGGTCGCTGGAACGGATTGCGCGCCGTTACGGCCCGCGGCTGCCCGCGCGCAAGCTTGCTCTTCTCGCGGTTCTCGCTGACGCCCAGTTCGCGTCACCCAGCCAGTTGCGCCGGCTGCACGAAATATTGTGTTTCATGGATGCCTACCCGGACAATCGCCGAGTCCGCGCCTACGTGCGCCGCATGCTGCGGGAATTCAGCCGAAGGCCAGAACTGCGTCGCTATCGCCATGCCCTGGCAGGCAGCGGCATCGCCGGCACCGATACGCCCTATCGTTTTTTCTCGCCGACTGCGCATTGGATCGCCCAACACTGGTCCGGCGCGCTGGTGCTGGATCGCAGCGACGAGGAAGCGGTCCGCGAAATCCTCGCGGCATTACCAGCACTACTTGATTCGGCACAGGCGGAGTGGTTCATCAGCCAGCATGCCAAGGACCTTGCGCCACTGGACCGGCTGATTCCGCACGGCATGACAGATGCGGACTTCATCATTGGCTTGATCGCCGGCATGCCCGGCGATGATTTCAGCCGTGAGGCATTCGGCGATCGTCTCGATCTGTCATACGTGCTCCGTTCCGGGCCTGGCACACCCGAACGCACGACTGCGCGATTCGACCGGGCGGACATTCATTTTCAGGATACCGGCCTGCGGGCCGGTTATCCCGACCTGAGAGTCGAGGCTAAGCGCGGTCCACGGAACGTTCAGACGTTGCGCGGCAACGACGCGAGAGCCGTAATCCGGCTTGCGCGTATCTCGATGATCACGCGTGAACGCGATGTCGCCGGCTTTCAATTCGCGAACCCCGGAGATGTCCTACTGGTAGATGACGGCCTCGGTCTCGCCTTCGCGATGATGGGCATGACTCCGGCGCGGCGCGCCACGCTGCCGGCGACCTACACAGCGCTGACATTGAAGAACGGCGTGCCGATCGGCTACGTCCAGGCCGAAGTGCTGGGACGGCACGGTGCCCTCTCATTCAATACCTTCGAGGCATTTCGAGGCGCCGAAGCTGCGTGGATCATTGCGCGCTTCATCGCAGCTGCCAATCACCTGTTCGGCTGCACGATCTTCAGCGTCGAGCCCTATCAGCTTGGCGCCGGCAATGACGAAGGCATCGATTCCGGCGCATGGTGGTTCTATCACCGGCTCGGATTTCGCCCGCACGCGGGGCAGGCGCGGCGCATCGCCGCGCGCGAACTTGCCAGGCGCACTGCCAATGTTCGCTATCGCAGTCCACCCCGGACGCTGCGCGCGCTGGCGCGATGGCACTTGTTCTATTCGCTCGATCCTGGGCGCAAGGCGCAACTGCCCAGGAGCCACCACTGGCTCGAGGCCGCGACAGATGCGGCGCGCCGTTACAGGCAGCCCGATCCGCAAGCACGCCGGGATGCGACGGTTGTGGACGCGCTGGCCCGACTCAGCAGCAAGGCGCCCCCCCTGACGGCCCCGCAGCGCGCCATGCTCGCGCGCTGGGCGCTGCTCGTTCTTGCGTTGACGGCGAAAGGCCGCTGGAGCGGCGCAGACCGAAAGCGGTTACTGCGCATCATCCTCGCCAAGGCCGCGCGCAGCGAACGGGGTTTCCAGCAGCAGTTATTGCGCCTCGCCCGGTTGCGGGAGCTGCTCAACTGCTGAATGGAATTTGCGGCAGCCCGCAGGCGCCCGCGATTATCCTGAGCACGCCCATCGTGATGAGTCCGCAGTACGTGCCGAGCACGCAGTCGCCACGTTATGCCGTGTTCGTTTGCGCACAGACGACGGGATGCGTCGGACGATAGCATTCAACGTCGTCTCATCTCGGGCAGCGCGAAGCTGCAGTTGTGCTGGATCTGAATCCAACGCGAATTCGCGGGATCGCCCTTGACGACACGCCACCAGGCTTAGCCAAGGTGGTCCGGGCCGAAACCTTGATTGCGCCCGGCATCAGGAGAGAACGATGAACAATACCGTATTGGCCGGCGCGATCCTCGGCGGAGTCGTGCTCACAGCGGTTGGCGCGTACGCCAGCACGCGGATCGACTTGAACCCGTGGAAGGACTATGCCGATGTCGTGGCGGTCGAACCGGCTTTCACGACCAATCGGGTCGCTAGGCAGGCCTGTCACGAAGAGACTGTCACGCAGCAGGCGCCCGTCGAGGATGAAAAGCGAATTGCCGGCACGGCCATTGGCGCCGTCATCGGCGGTGTGCTGGGCAGCCAGGTCGGTCATGGTGACGGGCAGAAGCTGGCGACAGCAGCCGGCGCGGTCGCTGGCGGTTATGCGGGCAACAAGGTCCAGCAGCGCATGCAGGACGGCAATACAGAAACCGCCCTGGAGCAGCGCTGCGAGACCGTTTACGACAGCAACGACATCCCCGCTGGCTACAGGGTCACTTACATGCTCGACGGCAAGCAAGGCGTCGTCCGAATGGATCGCAATCCGGGCGCGCGGATTCCCGTCAAGAATGGTGCTCTTGTACTATCTGACGCTTCCTGAGCCAACAGTCGCCCAGGGTCGCCGCTACTCGGCGACCCGAGCGCTAACGATAGCGATGCGAAACTGGTTGCTGTTCTGGAAGGGACCCAGTCCGGTCGCGATCTGGACCTGCTGACCACCGGCCAGCGTGCCGCTGAGTTCGCGACGGAACTCGCGTGTCTTGCCACCCGCATCGAGGTACTGCACCGAGACGACGAGTCCGGTGACCGGCACCTTGGTCGCATTC
>JANPCY010000028.1:0-3736 GCA_031431175.1 Steroidobacteraceae bacterium
GTCACGGGCCTCGATCTCATCGGCATCGAAGTCGCCGGACAGCGAGACCGACACCTGGCCACCAGGCGGCTGCAACGTCAGGCGGCAGGACCATTCGAAAACCAGCATTGGCCACGGGCGGCAGGACCAGCTTGCGGCGCCAATCGCGCGATTCCGCAGGCTGACGTTGGAGGCACGGCCCGACCAGATCGTGCCATCAAGGCCGGCGACGGCGACGCCTGGCGGCAGCCAGCGTGCCAGCACTGCGGCAGGTACCAGCGCAATCACGAAGACCAGAAAGGCGGCGATGCCCGCCACTACCAGCAGGCCATTGCGTGTCATCAGAGGTTCCTTAATGACCGCGCAGTACCAGCGTCGCGTCAACGCGGCCCGGCTCGCCGCTCGCTTCGACGCTCGCGGTTTCGGCGACCGCGCCACGCTCCTGCTGCAGTCGCGCGAGGCACAATGCCAGCGCGTCGAAGGACGCGTTCTTGAAGCGCACGCGCAGCGATCCGGGGCCCGCGGGCTCGATGCCATCCAAAGCGTCACCGAGGCCTGACTCGCGCGCGGCGCGATCCACCGCAATCGCCAGCGACTCTCCCGCTCGTGCCGCAGGCGTCGCCTGCAGGCGTGGAGTGACGGCCTCGATCCACGCCAGCTGCTCGCGCTTGCCTTCGACCCGCACCTCGGCCGCCGCGGCCGCGCTACCAAGTTTCCAGACCAGGCCTGCCAACACCAATACGGCTACTGCGGCAACGCCCCAGGTCAGCATGCGCTGTTCGCGTTCCGCGAGCGAGGAATGCCATTCGCGCAGGTTCATGACGCGGGCCCTGTCGTGACGTTGATCTGGGCCGAAACGCCATTCTCGCCCGGCGTCGTGGACTCGACGTCGGCCGTCAGGCCGCGCGCAGTCAAGGCCTGCGCAAGACGCGCGAGCGTGTCGGTGTCTGCCGCGATCATGTGCAGTTGCAGCGATCTGTCGCGCCAGCCGAGCGACTCGAGCTCGGGGCCGTTGGCACCGCTCATTGCGCCGCCGACTGCCGCGAGGCGTGCCAGCAGGCCTTCGGGATCGGCGGCACCGCCGCCGGCGAGCCGTTGCTCGATCTGAGCGCGGGCATCCACGATGCGTTCGACATCGGGTATCGCGATGCGCACGGCCTGTTCGATCGCGGCATCAAGACGCTGTTCCTCGGCGCGCAGGCGGATCAGGTCATAGCCGCGCACGCCGATGTGAAGGGCCAGCGCGGCAAGCGCAAGAAATGCGGCGATGCGCCAGCGTTGCCACTCTGCCCGCCAGCCGGTACGCCGGGCAAAGTCTCCCTGCAGCATTGACAGCGCATCGCTCCGCACGCTGCTTGCCGCCAGCAGCGGCAGCGTGCCGTCGGGCAAAAGCTGCAGGTCGAGGCTGCCGGTTACTTCGCGCAGCGCCTCGATCATGTCGCGCGAATGCTGCCAGTCCGCCTCGGAGACATAGAGTTGCACGTGGCGGTCCTCGCCCTCGAGGCCCGCCAGCGTGAATGCCTCGGTCAAAGGCTCGGCATCGAGCGCCACCGGCAACATGCCGGGCGCGCGCACCAGCAGCTGGCGGCCGTCGATGACGGCAACGGTCTTGCCAGGATTGTCCGGTACGCAAAGCGGTTCAGGCACCAGCGCTTGCGGATCGAGTCCGGCCGACTTGAGTGCCTCCATCCAGCCGCGTAACTCATCGCGCCGCACCGCTGCGACCAGTGTTCGACCCTCAGCGTCGGTGCGGCCCACGGCAAAATGAAACTGCTCGACTTCGCCGGCCAGCAATTCTTCCATCGCATAGGGCACGACCTGCGCCATACGAGCGCCGCCCTTCACCGGCAACTCAGGCTGTGCGAATGTCACGCTTGCGCCCGGTGCGATGACGACCAGCGGGCGTTCGGCGGCGAGCGGCACTGCATCCGCGAGCGTGCCGGTGGACACGGGGCCGATGCCCGCACCATCGGCGTCGGTAACGATCCAGGAGATTGGATCCGCCAGACGGAGTACCAGAAATTGACTCATTGCCTCACTCGGTGCCGGTTGATCGCAGCACGATCCGGCTGCCGCCGGCGCTGTTTCGCTCGATCAGACTGTACAGCGTGAGTTCAGAGGTGCCAATACTCACCGCCGTCACGGCACGGAACCAGTCCGAAGATTCAGAAATTGTGGGCTGCAGGGCCTGGAATTCCTCGGTGCCCAAGGTCGCCTGCAGGTCCTCCATGGTCGGAAAACACCCGTTCCGGCGATTGGCGAGCAGTGAATCGGCATCGCCGAAATCTGTGCCGCCCTCGACCAGGGCTGCCAGCACCGGCGCCGAGGCCGTGCAGATATTGACTTTCGAGCCGAGCGGCAATGCGGCCAGGTAGGGCCGGAAACGCAGGTACTCCTCGAGTGTCATGCCGGGCAGCGCCATCAGCTCGGTAATGGTCGTCACCGGGCCATTGGCCGAGCGATAGGGCGGAATCTGCGAAAGGTAGCTACCATCCTCCGCACCATCGGGAAATCCGGGCACTGTGTCGGAATCGAGCCAGTCCGCCGCAATGCGTGCCCAGCGCCGGTCGGCGCCGGCCTGCTCGAGCAGCCGCTCGAAACGCGCGACCGCGGACTCGTTGACCGTTCCGTCATCTGCGAGCAGGTTGTTGAGGTTGAACCGCCCCTGCATGTCCTCGAGGGCCCCGCGCACCGCGCCGCCGTCCACCGGAAGCGGCGGGATCGGCTGTGCCCAGCGCTCGCCCAGGTGATCGGTCTGTGAGTCCTCGCGATCCTTGCGCAGCACCTCTACGGCCCAGGCTTCGGCGCCGAGCGCCACGTGCCAGGCCTGGTCCAGCGCGATCAGCCCCGCGGTGCGCCGCACATCGAGTGAAGCGCGTGTGCCGATGCGCACGGCGAGTACTGTCGCGATCGCGACCATCACAATCGCCATGATCAGCGCAACGCCACGCTGCTTCATCCGGCCACCTCGATGAGACGCTTTAGTTCGCCGTAGTCTGTCAGCACGATCGTGATCTCGACGGCCATCGGGCGCGACCGGAGACCGGTGTCGCCCGCGCCGCCGAGCGGCGGCCACTGGGTGACCCATTCGCGGCCCGCATTCATGTAGCGGATCTCGATGCGCTCGACCTGGTTGAGCAGCCGGCGCGCGACCGGGACGTTGGCGAGGGTCGGGTCGGTGACATTCCAGTATTCACGGATCAGCGTGCGCTCCTCGAGGCGGTAGCTGACACGCTGTACCGTGCCGCGCGGCGCACCCGCGCCATTCGGCCAGCCCGCGTGCGAGAGCTCGACCAATGTCACGGCATTCGGGTCACGCCGGAGTGCGGCGCGATAGCCGTCGCCGATCGGCTCGCGTATCGGTCGTGGTGCAAGCGTGCGGAAATCGCCGGTCAACAGATACATCGCGCGCTGCACTTCGCGCAGGCGGTCCATGTGGCCGCCGGCATTCTCCACGGAAACGCGCGCCTCGCTGACCCCCCGATAGGCCATTACGCTCATGATCGCGAGTATCGCCACCGCGACCAGGATCTCGAGCAACGTGAATCCGCGGTTGCAATTGCGCATCACTGCTCTTGCTCGTCGCCCGGATTCTCCTCCGGGGCACCGGAATTCCACGGAGTCGGCGACGGCCCGGTTACGGTCGCGGTGGATCCGACGAAGCCTGCGAGGCTGACGAGCGAGGCATCCTCCGCATCGCCATCGCGGCGTACCTGCATGTCGATACGGCGCAGGCCGTCGACCGGCGTCTGCGAAA